>NZ_RPSE01000317.1:0-7586 GCF_003949955.1 Streptomyces sp. WAC05292 | reverse complement strand
CGCGCCACCTCCACCCGCAACGACGACCCGGCGACCGCATCCCGCCCCTTCGACGCCACCCGCAACGGCTTCGTCCTCGGCGAAGGCTGCGCCGTCCTCGTCCTGGAGGAGTACGGGCACGCCCGCCTCCCGGACCGGGTCGGCCGCGGCCTCCCACGCCCGGCACACCTCCGGCAGGAAGCCGCTCCCCGCGGGGGCCGTCTCGTCGAGGACGCGGTCGCCGGCGTCCCCGTAGTAGCCGACGGCCGAGCCGCTGACGAACACCGCGGGCGGCTCGTCCATCGCGGCGGCGGCCCGCGCCAGGGCGTCCGTGCCCCGTACCCGGCTGTCCCGGATCTCCTTCTTGTACGCGGCCGTCCACCGGTGGTCGCCGATGCCGGCGCCCGCCAGGTGGACGACGGCCCCGCACCCGGCGAGCCCCGCCGGATCGACCCGCCCGGCTCCCGGGTCCCACTGCGCCTCGTCCGGCGCGGCGGGCGCCCGCCGGACGAAGCGGACGACGTCGTGCCCGTCCGCCCGCAGGGACCGTACGAGGGCACTGCCGATGAGGCCGGTGGAACCGGTGACCGCGATGCGCATGCGCCCCATGATGCCGCCGCGGCGGCCGCCCGGGCGGCGGAACACCCGCCGAGCGTGTCCGCCTCGGTGGGGTCAGGCCCCGGCCGCGGTGCCCAGCCAGGTCCCCACCGCGTACGTGACCCCCATCGCGAGCGCACCGCCCGCCACGTTCCGCAGCACCGCCCGCCCCGCGGGCGCCCCGCCCAACCGGGCGCTGACCAGCCCGCACAGCACCAGCGCCGCCGCCACGGACCCCGCCGTGACCGGGACCCGCTCCGACGGGCCCGGCAGGACGATCGCCAGCAGCGGCAGGAGCGCCCCCACCGTGAACGCGGCCAGGCTGGCCAGCGCCGCGTGCCACGGGTTGGCCAGCGCCTCCGGGTCGATGCCGAGCTCCACCCCGGCGTGGGCGCGCAGCGCGTCCCGCTCGGTGAGCTGCACCGCCGCCTCCCGGGCCAGGTCCCGGCTCAGTCCGCGCGCCGCCAGCAGGTCGGTCAGCTCGTCCAGTTCCGCCTCCGGCTCCTCCACCAGCTCCCGGCGCTCCTGGTCGAGGGCGGCCCGCTCGGAGTCCCGCTGGGAGCTCACCGAGACGTACTCCCCCGCCGCCATGGACAGCGCCCCCGCCAGCAGTCCGGCGACACCCGCGGCGAGGATCGCCGCCCGCGACGTGGTGGCCCCGGCCACGCCCACGACCAGGCCGGCCGTGGAGATGATCCCGTCGTTCGCCCCGAGGACCCCGGCCCTCAGCCAGTTCATGCGGGTGCTCATCGCCCCGTCGGGCTGCGGCCCGCCCGGCGGGGCCGGCCGCCGCGGCTGCGGCTGCGGTTCCGTCACGGCACCACTGTCGGCGCGTGCGCCCCGTACGGCCACCCGGCGCACCGTACGGGGGCGCGGCCGCGGGACGGTCGGCCGCGGGACGGCCGGTGCGGGCGCTCACACCAGCAGCCGCAGCGACGTCTCCGCGATGCCCAGCCGTACGCTCTGGCCCCAGGTCAGCTGGAGGGCGTCGGCCTCCATGCCGTCGCCGAAGACCGCGATCCGGTCCGACTCCACGGTCAGCCGCAGTCCCTGCCGCCCCTGGAGGTGGCCGGAGACCCTCGTCGTGCCGGTGGCGGGCGAGGGCCAGGCCTCGCGTACGAACCACAGGAGCCGGCGGTCGCACGGCGCGGGCAGCGGGAGGGTGCTGCCGCGCTCCAGCCACAGGGAGCGCAGCCAGCCGGTGGCGCCGGTGCCGGTGCCGACGAGGACGCCCGAGGACGCCTGGGCCTCGCCGGGGCCGGTGTCGCCGTCGGCGCCGAGGCGGTAGCGGGCCGTCTGGTGGCCGGGCGGACCGAGGTAGATCTCGTTGAGCGCGAGGAGGCGCTGGGTGTCGTCCGCGACGGCCTCCACCATGGTCAGGTCGTCCGTCCGGCCGCCGGCGGCCGCGGCGCGCAGCAGGGCGGCCGTGTCGGTGCTGCGGTGGCGGACCAGGACTCCGGGGTTGCGTCCGGGGTCGGTGTCGATGCCGACCACCGGCTGCCCGGAGAGGTACTTGGCGGTGTTGGCGACGAGTCCGTCCTGCCCGACGACGACCACCACGTCCTCCGGCGCGAACAGGAAGCGGTCCAGGTCGGCCCGTTCCACCCGGGAGCTGCGCCAGGTGAGCGGGACGGCCGCCTCCGCCTCGCGCAGCGCCTGCCGGGTCCGGTGGTGGCGGTCGGCGACCTCGTCGAGGGAGCGGCCTCGGCTGGAGAGGAAGAACGCGGCCTGGCCGTGCGTCCCGTGCCGGGCGACCAGTTCCTCGTACTCGGTCCTGCGGTGCACGAGCACCGCCCGGGGGGCCAGGCTCACGCGTCCGCCCCGGGCTGCGGGCGCCCGAGCCGGCCGAGGAGGCCGGTGAGGACGTCCGGGGTGAGGGTGATGCTGTCGATCCGCGGCAGGTTCTCCGCCAGCCGGGTCGCCGCCAGGGCGTGCAGGGTGTCGGCACCGGTCTCGCCGTGCACGCGCAGCCAGGCGGCCTGCGCCTCGGCACGGGCCGCGCCGGTCGCGCGCGCCGCCTCGGCGTCCGCGCGGGCCAGGGCGACCTTGCGGGCCGCCTCGGCCTCGGTCCGCACGCCGTCGGCCGCCGCCTTCTCCTCGGCCTCGCGGCGGGAGTTGACGCCCCGCTGCTCGACGAGCTGCTCCTCGCGGCGGGCCAGTTCGATCTGGCTGGCCAGCTCGTTCTCGGCGATGGCCCGTTCGCGCTCGACGGCGACGGCCCGCCGCTCGTAGGTGGCCCGGTCGGCCTCCTGCTGGATCTGCTCGCGGGCCGGTGTGCGCAGGGCGCGCTCCACCTCGGCCTCGGGTCGGAGCGCGACGACGCGCACGGCCACCACCTCGATGCCGGTGTCCGGGAGCCGGGGCTCGGCGGCGAGGCCTGCGGCGACGCTCTGCCGTACGGACGCGACGCCGTCGACCAGCGCGGCGGCCAGCGGGGTCCGGGCCAGCACGTCGAGGGCGTGCTGCTGCGCGGTCTCGGTGAGGAGGGTCGAGATCTGCTCCAGGGGCGCGCCGCGCCAGCTCCCGCTGTCGGGGTCCACGGAGAAGTCGAGGCGGTCGGCCGCCGCGGCCGGGTCGCTGATCCGGTAGGTGACCGTGGCCTGCACGGTGACGTCCTGGAAGTCGGCCGTACGGGCGTGGAAGGCCATGGCCAGCTCGCGGTCGTCGACGGGCACCTCGGAGAGGGCCGCCGACAGCGACCGGTACCAGAAGCTGAGCCCGCGGCCGTCGTGGACGAGCCGCCCGCGCCGGTGGTGGCGGATGTGGGCGGTGGGCGCGGAGCGCAGATGGCGCCAGCCGAGGCGCCGGGTTATGTCGGCCATGGGAACCCCCTTGATTTCGTCATGATGACGATAAACGGGAGGCTCTGATATCGTCAAGCCGACGAGAACGGGGGCGGGGCGGGAGCCGCCCGCCCGCACGCACCGGGGGGACGGCAAGTGAGCACGGCCAGACCGCAGGCGGACCGCGAGGCAACGGGGCCGCTGGCCACCGTCGACGAGATATTCCGCACCCTCATGGGCAGCCACGCACCGGACGCGGACGAACGTCCCGACGACCGGCTCATCAGCAGGATGCAGACCGCCCGCACCCTCCTCGGCCTCGGCGGCGCCGTGTGGCTCGTCCTGGCCTACCCGCTCAGCTCGGGCCGGGAGGAGTTCGTCCTCGGAAAGCTCGTCGAACTCGGCATGGCCTGCGCCGTCCTCCTGACCGGCAGCGTCCTCGGCATCATCGCCTTCCTCGCGGCCGGCGCCCCGGACCGCCGCCGCGCCTTCGCCCGGCGGCTCGCGGGGCCGCTCGTGTGCGTCCTGGCGCTCGCCATCGGCCCCGCCGTCTTCTGGCTGGCCCTCTCCACCGTCAAGGGCGACCTCGTCGGCGAAGTGGAGCTGGTGGACTTCTACTCCTCCCTCCTGGGCCGCGGCATCCTCTGCTCCGTCCTCAGCTTCCTCACCCTCGTCATCGGCTGCCTGCTCGCCATCGCCGTGCTGATCGTCTCCGTCCCGTACACGATCGTCACGGCGTACGCCTGCGTGACCTCCTGCTTCCGCGCCTCGGACGTCCACCAGCTGCTCCCCGCGCTGCTCTCGCCCCTGCTGGTGTGGTCGCTCTTCGTCTTCCAGCTCTTCAACGGTCCCGACGTCGCCGCACCGCCGGAGGTGCTCTACACCTTCCTCCTCGGCGGCCCCCTCTCCGTGACCGCCCTCTCGGTCTGGGAGGTTCACCGCCTGCGCACCCGGTACGGGATCACGCTGCGCAACGCCCTGGGCCGCTGACCGACCGCCCGCACAGGGCCACCCGGCGCACCGTCCGGGGTGCGCGGCCCACGCGCCCGTACCAGGGTGGAGGGGTGAGACGCCGACGCCAGGAGCCGGGCTGGCTGCGCGGGGCACCGCCGCCGCGCTGGGCCCGCATCGCCCCCGCGGTCGCCCTGGTCGTGCTCGTGGTCGCCCAGCGGCTCACCCCGGCCGCAGAGCTCGGCTTCTTCCTCGCCGGGCTGCCCCCCGTGGCCGCCTTCGCGTACGGGCCCGCCGGCACCGCCGTCTGCGCCGCCGTCGCGCTCGCGACGCTCGCCGTGCCGTCCGTCGCCGGCACCCACCCCCGCGGTTCCGACCTGGCGACCGTGGCCGCGATCGGCCTGCTCAGCGTGGTCATCGCCTGGGTGCGCCGAAGACGCGACACCCAGCTGGTGAACGTCCGCACCGTCGCCGAGGCCGCCCAGATGGCCGTCCTGCCGCCGGTGCCCCGGCGGGTGGGCCCCGTGCGCTGCGCCGGCCTGTACCGCGCCGCACAGCACGGCACGCTCGTCGGCGGCGACCTGTACGACGTACGGGCCGGGCCGTACGGGGTGCGCGCCCTGGTCGGCGACGTGCAGGGCCACGGCCTGGCCGCGGTCGGCACGGTCGCCGCGCTGCTCGGCGCCTTCCGCGAGGGCGTCCTCGACGACGCGGGGCTCGCCGCGGTCGCCGCCCGGCTGGACCGCAGGCTCCTCGCGGACGCCGCCGGCACGGCCGACGCCCCCGCGGGGCAGCCCGAGCTGTTCGCCACCGCGCTGCTCCTGGAGTTCCCGCCCGGCCTGGACCTCGTCCGCGTCGTCTCCTGCGGCCATCCTCCGGCCCTGCTGCTGCGCGGGATCCGGATCGCCGAACTGGACGTCGACCCGGGCCCGCCGCTGGGCCTCGGCCTGACCTCGGCGGCAGTCCCGGCCGTCGCGGACGTCCCGCTCCTGCCGGGCGACCGGCTCCTCGCCTACACCGACGGCGTCACCGAGGCCCGCGACGCGGGCGGCTCCTTCTACCCCCTCGCCACCCGCATCCCCGTCGTGGCCTCCCCGGGCCGGGTCCGCGACCCGGCCGGCCTGGTCGAAGCCCTCTGGCACGACCTGGTCGACTTCACCCGGGGCGGCCCCCGCGACGACGTCGCCCTGCTGGCCCTGTGCGCCGCGGACGACTGACCCGCGCCCCGGCCGGACGGCCGACCGGGGCGCGGAAGCCGGACGCGTCAGCCCGCGTTGCTCACGATGAACGCGCGCACCAGCTTGCAGGTGGTGTTCGACGGCCGGTGGATCCCCGTCCTGACCGCCATCGTGCGGATCTTGCGGTTGGTGGCGCGCCGGGCGTCGTACGTCCCCGAGTCGAGCAGGGATATCGCCAGCCGCATCGCCTTCAGCCGGCGGTTGTGGCTCTCGTACCACTCCCGGGGCAGACCCGCGGGAAGGGGCTTCTTCTTGACGGGCATCGGGGTCCTGGCAGTGGCCATCTACAGCCTCCCAAACGGTAGTTGGCGTCCTGTCCTACTCCCTGAATTTTACCGGCGGGCACTGACAGAACCCCCTGGCCACACCCCCTCTGACTACCCTGGGCGCCATGGAGATCTGGATCAATCCCGCCTGCTCGAAGTGCCGCGGCGCCCTCACCCTGCTGGACGCGGAGGGCGCCGACTACACCGTCCGCCGCTACCTGGAGGACGTCCCGTCCGAAACCGAGATCCGCGATGTCCTGACCCGGCTCGGCCTGGAGCCCTGGGACATCACCCGCACCACGGACCCCCTGGCAAGGGAAACCGGCGTACGAGACCTCCCCCGCGAGGCCACACCCGAAGCCCGCGCCCGCTGGATCACCCACCTGGCCACCCACCCGAAGCTGATCCAGCGCCCCATCATCACGGCAGACGACGGCACGGCGCTGGTGGCCCGCTCGGAGGAAGCGGTCCGCGAGGCACTCGCACGGCGGGGATAGGCGGGGATAGGCAGGGAAAGGGGCGGAAGCCCCGAGGACGGGATCACAGCGGCGGGGGCGGCGAACGACCGGAAGCCCCACGAGCGGCATCGAAGACCCGACGACAGCGGCCGTGCGAGCGGAAGCCGATCGGTCGGGGTCGGCATTGGTACTGGGGGTGTCCCCGGCAGTTGATGGTGTCCGGGGCGTGCCGGTCCCTCAAGGGCGCTCCCTCCGGTCGCGTCGCTGCGCGATGGCCCTTGCGGGCCCCCCTTGACAGACCGACCCGCCCCGGAGGCATTTTTTCTGCCGGGACGCCCCCAGGGAAACGGCCAGGGGGAACGAAGACCACAGGGGCTCGTCAGAGCCCTCGCCCTCCCGCTCCGGCAGCCGCATCCAGCCCCACCGGCATCAGCAGACCCCTCGGCGGGGCCCTGTCGGCCTGATGTCGCGAAACGATGCCCAGAGCATCATCCGCAGACAGAAGCGCCCCAGATCGCTACGCGGCCCCGCTCTTTCGGCGGCCGACGGCCGTCAGAGGCTGGGCGGCGCGGCAGATCGCTACAGGGGCACCCTCGGCTCGGCGGCTGACCCCCGCCCTGGGCCGCGCAGCGCCCCAGATCGCTACATGCCCGTGCATGATGGGCGGCTGGCCGCCGTCTGGGGCAGCAAAGCGCCCCACGTCGCCACTCGCCTGAGTCATTCGGCGGCCGACAGGCCGTCCTGGAGCGTGAAGCGCCACAGCTTGCATGCGTGTGCCCACCTTCGCCGGCCAGCGGGCCGTCCGGTCCGCGAAGCGGTCCGATTCGCTGCGCACTGCCGCCCTCTTTCGGCGGCATGGGCCGTCGTGGGGCGCGCAGCGCCCCAGCCCACTCCCTGCTGCTCCTATATCGCCGTCCGACGGCAGGAGGACAGCATTCGCCCTACGAGCCCCCGTCATCTGACATTCCGGCGGTCAGTCGCCGAGCCGACGGCGCCCCTGTAGCGATCTCACGCGCCGCCTCCGCCCCGGACGGCCGCCGGACGCCCAAGAGAGCCCGGCCACGTAGCGATCTGACGCGCCGCCCCAGCCCCTGACGGCCGACGGCCGCCGAAGAGAGCCGGGCCGCGTAGCGATCTGGGGCGCTCCTGTCACCGGATGACGCTCTGGACATCGTTTGGCGACACCAGAGCCGACAGGGCCCCGCCGACGGGTCTGCTGATGCCGGTGGGGCTGGATACGGCCGCCGGGGCGGGAGAGACCGCTCCCTGATGCCCCCTCATGCCTCACCCTCCCCCCAGGCCATTCCCCTGGGG
>NZ_RPSE01000316.1:0-7594 GCF_003949955.1 Streptomyces sp. WAC05292 | reverse complement strand
CCCTGCCGACTCCCCGTACGGCGTCGGCGTCCCACACAGCCACAACGTCCGACACGGGCACGGTTTCCGACACCGCCGCGGCGCCGGGCGCCCTGCCGACTCCCCGTACGGCGTCGGCGTCCCACACGACCACAACGTCCGACACGGGCACGGCTTCCGACACCGCCGCGGCGCCGGGCGCCCCGCCGGCCCCCGGTACGGCGTCGGCATCCGGCATGAGCCGGCCGCCCGCTCGCGGCCCCGCCGACGCCCCGCCCGCTGCTGCGGGCCGCGGCCGACGCCCCGCACACGGCCCCGCGGGACAGCCCAAGCCCCACGGCACGCCGCGGCGCGCACCGGGGGAGCCCGGGAGCGACGACCCGGGCCACCCCGCCCCCGGATCCCTCCCCACCGGCACGACACGTGCCGGAGCCGCGCGGCCCGGAGACGCCGGGGGAGGTGCGGCGCCTGCGCCCGGAGGGGGGACGCCGCGTCACGGATCCACCGATCCGGCCGGACCCACCGGCCGAGAGGACACCTCACGATGACCACCAGCACACCGCACCCGTCCGACACCCCGAACCGGCCCGAGGCGCCCCGCACCTCCGCAGCGTCCGGCGCGGCCGACCTGCCCGCCACGTTCGGCTCCCCGGTGGCGCCCGAGTCGCCCGCCGCATCCGATACGGCGGGCTCGCGAGGCGTTCCGGGGCCGACGGCGGCAGCGGCCTGTTCGCCTGCTGCCGCCGGTTGCTCCGGCTCGGGTGCCGCGTCCGACGCGGCGGGCCCGCAGAACACGCGCGGCTCGTCGGAGGCGCACCGCGCATTCGCCGTCTCCGCCACCGCCGTCGTGTCCGACACCGAGACCTCGTCGGAAGTGCCCGGTTCGGTTGCCGCCGCCGGTTCCTCCGGCTCGGCCGGGGTGTCCGACGCTGCGGGACCGCAGGGCACTTCAGGCTCGTCGGAGGCGCCCCGTGCACGCCCCGCGGCCGGTACGGCAGACGTGCCCGGCACCCCCGGCTCGCCCGAGGTGTCCCGCTCGCCCGCCGGGTCCGGCACCTCCGGTCCGTCGGAAGGCTCGTCGGCGGCGCCCGGGACGACCGGTTCGGCTGCTGTTGCCGCAGCGTCCGGCACATCCGGCGCGCCGGAGCCGGGCCGCGCGTCCGGCGGTGCGTACCGGCGGCCCGTGTCGCCCACCGAGCGGCTCTACCTCGCCGCCGGGCAGCCGCGCGGTGGCATGGCCCTGCGGATCGTCGTCGAAGGCGACGGCCTTCCCGACCCCGACCGGCTCCGCGCCGCCGTGGCACGGGCCGCGGAGACGTGCCCCGGCTCCCGGCTCGTCCGCAGCGGCCCGCTGTGGGTCGCCGGAGGTCCGCCGCCCCCCGTCGTCCACGCTCCCCCCGCCGCGGGTCCGTTCGACGTCTCGGACCCGCACACCGCCCGCCTCCTCACCGACCGGTCCGGCCCGGCGGACCGGCCAGGCTGCGGCCTGCTCGTCGTGCCCGGTGCGGGCGGGGCCCGCACCACGCTCGTGTTCAGCGCCTCGCACGCCCTGATGGACGGGCACGGCGCCCTCACCTGGGTGCGGGAGGTCTTCCGCGCCCTCCGCGGCGAAGCCGCCCGGCCCGCCGCCGACCCGTCCACCGATCTCGGCGTGCTGCACCGGCTCGCCGCCGGCCCGGGCGGCCGCCTCCGCCGCAGGCCCGCGCCGCTGCCCGGGCGGCGCTCCCCGCTCGGCCCCGCGGCGGCCGCCGGCACCCCGTCTCGAACGCTGTGGCTGCGCCGCACCCTGCCCGGCCGGCATCCCGCGCTCACCGCCCGGCTCGCCCAGGCCCTCGCCGACACGGCTCGGCTCGACACGCGCGCCATGGTCCCCGTGGACCTGCGCCGCCACCTCCCGCACCTCGCCGCCGCCACCGGCAACCTGACCCTGCCCGTCTTCCTCGACCTGCGCCCCGGCGAGGACTGGGCCGCCGCACACACCCGCCTGCTGACCGCCCTCGCCGCGGGCGGCGAACTCGCGGCCGGGTTCGAAGCCGGGCTCGTCGGCCGCCTGCCCCGGCCGGCCGTCGCCGCGCTGCTGCGCGCCGCCCAGGCCGCCGCCGAGCGCAGCGACCGGCACCTGGCCTCCGCCGTCGTCTCCCACCTCGGGCGGCTCGACACCGGCGAACTCTCCGGCGGCGGGTTCACCGCCGGCACGGCCTACGCCCTGCCCGTGCACGCACCGCTGGTGCCGCTGTCGTTCGCCGTCGCGGAGACGGCCGACGCGACCGAGATCACCCTCGGCGTCCGCGCCGCCGACCCCTCCCTGCCGCGCCGCGCCACCGCCTTCCTGGACTCCGTACTCGATGCGCTTCTCGCGGGCGGCGCCGGTGCCCGTACGGGCGCCCCGTCCGCCCCGACGGCCCGCAGGGGCCCGGCTGCAGCCGACTCCGCGGCCGTTGCGGGGGAACGGGGACTGCTGCCGCCGGCCCACACGCCCGCCCCGTCCGCCCCGGCCGACGCGACCGTCGTCGACCTGTTCCGCGCACAGGCCGCCCGTACGCCCGCGGCCGTCGCCCTCGACGGGCCCGCCGGACCGGTCACGTACGCGGAACTGGACCGGCGTTCCGACGCGGTCGCCGCCGAGCTGGTGCGGCGCGGGACCGCCCGCCGGGACCTCGTCGGCCTCGTCGTGGACCGCACCCCGGAGGGTGTGGCCGCGCTGTGGGGGATCCTCAAGGCAGGCGCCGCCTACGTCCCCCTCGACCCGGCCCACCCCGGCCCGAGGGTCCGCGGCGTCCTCGCATCCTGCGGCGCCCGGCTCACGCTGACCCGCCGCCACCTGGTCGCCGGTCTGGCCGAGTTCGTCCCCGGCGAGCTCCTGGCCGTCGACGACGTGCCGACGCCCGCGCAGCCCCCGGACACCCCGGCGGCCGCGGCCGCCACCGCACCGGCCCCGGACGACCTGGCGTACGTGATGCACACCTCCGGCTCGACCGGCCGCCCCAAGGGCGTCCTCATCGAGCACCGCGGGCTGGCCGCCTTCGTCCGCTGGATGACCGACCTGTGCCGCGTCGGCGAAGGCACCCGCTTCGGCTTCGCCTCCTCCTACGCCTTCGACATCTCCTGCTTCCCGCTGTTCCTGCCCCTGTCGGCCGGCGGAACGGCCGTCCTCGCCCCGGACGCGCCGTCCCCCGCCGTGCTCCGCGCCCTCGTCGGCGAACACCGCGCCGACACGCTCGCCCTGACACCGTCCCACCTCGCCCTCCTCGACGGCGACGGCGGCGGCCCCCTGCGCACCCTCCTGCTCGGCGGGGAGGAGCTGACCCCGGCGGCGGTCCGCTCCGCGTACGCCGCCTTCGGCCCCGGCTGCCGGCTGATCAACGGCTACGGGCCCACCGAGGCGACCGTCGCCTGCCTCGCCCACGTCGTGGACGACACCGAGACGGGCCCCTCGCTGCCGCTCGGCACACCGGGCCCGGACCTCCGCGTCGACCTGGTCGCAGAGGACGGCACGCCCATCGGGACCGGCCCGGACGAGACCGGCCGCGTGGGCGAGATCGTCGTCCACGGCGTCCAGGTGGCGCGCGGCTACCACCGCCCCGAGCAGGCGCCCGCCGAGCCGGACGGCCCCGGAACGCCGTTCGCGACGGGCCCCGAGGGGGTGCGCTCGTACCGCACCGGCGACCTCGGACGCCGCCTCCCGGGCGGCGGCATCGCCTTCGCCGGCCGGGCCGACGGCCAGGTGAAGGTGGCCGGCCACCGCATCGAGCCCGCCGAGATCACCGCAGCCCTGGAGGCGCACCCCGGCGTGGTCCGCTCCGCGGTCACGCCCCGGCGCCGACCGGGCGCACGGGGCCCGGTCCTGTGCGCGTACGCAGTCCCCACCCAGGGCACCGCTGCCACGGTCCCGTCGGCCACGGGCCCTGCCGCCCGTGGCACTGCGGCCGCGGGGCCCGCGGATTCCGGGTCGGTCGTCACGGCGCCGGAGGCCACCGGCTCGGCGGCCTCCGGTGGGGCCGGCACCGGCCTTGCCCATGACCGCCCGGCGGACGCCGCCGCCGGCGCCCCGGCGTCCTCCGGCGGCGCGCCCTCGGCGGAGGAACTCCGCGCCCACCTGGCCGGGATCCTGCCCCGGCACCTGGTCCCGGCGCACGTCCTGCTCGTCGCAGCCCTGCCCACCACCGTCAGCGGCAAGACGGACTTCGACGCCCTTCCCGACCCGTTCGCCGGAACCGCCCCGCCCCCGGCCGGGCCGGGCGTGCCGCACGAGCCGGCCGACACCGACCCCGGCGGCAGCCGCACGGCGCTGCGCGCCCGCGTGGCCCGCCACTGGGCGACCGTCCTCGGGGTCGACGCCTCCGTGCTGAGCGCCGACTCCGACTTCCAGGCGCTCGGCGGTGATTCGCTGGCCCTCGTCGAGATGCTGAGCGCCGTCAGCGCCGACCTGCTCACCCCGGACCAGGCGCGCCGCCTCACCGAGGACCTCACCTTCCTGGTCCGCGACCTGACCCTCGGCCGGGTCTGCGACCGCCTCACCGCCGTACGCGAAGGAACCACCGCATGATCTTCGTCGGAGAGGGCGCCCTGCTGCGCCGTGCCGTCTCCCATGCCGCCGCCCGCGGCCACCGCGTCGACCTGGTCTGCTCGCCCGACCCGCTCGACGCGGCGGCCGCCGGGCCCGGAACGGCGCACCTCGCCGCGCCCGACGTCAACGCAGGGGCCGCCGACCTGGCGGCGGCCTGCACCGACGGGATCGTCTGGTCGGTCAACAACCGGCAGATCTTCCGCGCCCCGGTGCTGTCCCTGGGGCTCCGCATCGTCAACGTCCACAACGGCCTGCTGCCGCAGCACCGCGGACTGCCGTCCGCCGCCGTGGTGTTCGCGCTGCTCCGCGGGGACACCGAGTACGGGGCCACCGTCCACGAGGTCGACGCCGGCATCGACACCGGCCCCGTGCTCGCCGAGCACCGCTTCCCGATCGGGCCCGCGGACCGCTTCCACGAGGTGATGCTGCGCGGCGTCCGCGCCTGCCAGGCGCTGTTCGAGCGGACGCTGCCCGCCGTGACCGCGGGCGAACGGCCCCCGGCCGTCCCACCGCGCCCGCCGGCCGCCGCCGGGTACTACGGGCGGCGGGCCCTCGCCCGCCTCGGAGAGCACCGCGACTCCCCCTCCTTCGCACGCGCCACCGACCTCGGCGCCTTCGCGGCCCACGCCCCCGAGGTCGCCGAGGCCCTGCACCGCGTACGGCCCTGAGCGGGGACGCCGGCCCGGCCGCCCGGCCGCCCGCCGCCCGTACGCCCGGCGCGACGCGGGCCGCGGCTCCGCGCGTTGCTCCTCCGCGTTGCCTGCCCGTACGCGGCTTCGGCGTCCGGAGGCGGCCCGGAGCGGTACGCGTTCGGGTCGCCGGCCCGCGGCGGCGCCGCAACTCCCACCCCGTCCAACGGTGTCGGGTCACCCGCCGGCCCGGTGCGATGATCGTTCCGCGGCTCGTGACCCGGCTGCCGGCCGACGGCAGGGGGCGTACCGCAGCGGACCGACAGGAGGGACCCGGCGTGCGCCGACTCGTCTACTACATCGCCACCACGCTCGACGGCTTCATCGCCGGCCCGGACGGCGCCGACCCGACCGGTCCGAACGGCTTCTGGCCGATCGCGGAGGACTACATCGAGCACCTCGTCGCCGAGTACCCGGAGACCCTGCCCGTCCACGCCCGGCAGGCGCTGTCCGTCACGGCCGAGGGCACCCGTTTCGACACCGTGCTCGAAGGGCGCCGCACGTACGAGATCGGCCTCGCGGCCGGCATCACCGACGCCTACCCGCACCTGCGGCACCTCGTGTTCTCCCGCACCCTCACGGAGCTTCCCGACCCGGCCGTCGAACTGGTCTCCGCAGACCCGGTGGCCACCGTGCGCGAGCTCAAGCAGCAGGACGGCAAGGACATCTGGCTGATCGGCGGAGGCGAGCTGGCCGGCTCCCTGTACACGGAGATCGACATGCTGGTCCTCAAGGTCGGCCCGCTCACCCTGGGCGACGGGATCCCGCTGTTCTCCCGCGAGGCGGCCTTCGCCCCCCGCGTGTGGACGCTCGCCGACCACACGGTCCTCAAGAGCGGGGCGGTGTTCCTCACCTACACCCGCACCGCCGCCTGACACCGGTCCCCGTGGCGGCGCGGGCCCGCCCGGCCGGTGCGGGCCCGACCTACCGGCTGGAGGGAGCCACCGGCCCCCGTGCGATCACGACGTCGGCTTCGCGGCGCCAGCCCAGGGAGGAGTAGAGGCGCTGCCCCTCCGCACTGGCGATGAGGAGACCGGTACGGGCGCCCTGGGCCGCGGCGGCCTCCGCCAGCAGGCCCATCACGGCGCGCCCCAGGCCGCGCCGCCGGTGTGCCGGGTCCGTTTCGACGCGGTCGGCGACCGCGTCGGCGCCGACCACGGCGATGGTGCCGCGCGCCGCCACCTCTCCGGAGGAGTCGTGGAGGGAGACGACCGTGACAGGCCCCTCCGTGCGGACCTCGCGCTCGTACGGCGCGGCGGGCGCGTGCCGCGGGTGCTCGGCCAGGTCGGCCGTCATCAACCACTCGGACCGGTGGAGCAGCTCCAGCCCGGCGGCGTTGACGGCGGCCTCGACGCTGCCGGGGCGCAGTGTGGGCACCGTGAGCCAGGTGGTCTGCCCCGCGGCGGCCACGACTGCCGCAAGCCGTGCCAGGGACGCGGGATCCTCGTCCGCGCGGAGCGCGAACACCTCGACCTCGCGGCCGGGCTGGTCGCACCTGGACCGCAGGCCGTCCCCGGCCGACTCGGCCGGCTCGACCGCCTCGGCCTCGGGCAGGGACCGGGCCAGGGTCCAGCCGTTCAGCCAACGCCGCATCAGCTCTGATTCGATCTTCGTCATCGGGCGATTAGAGCACGACCGCAACCGGCCGTCGGGCGCACGACCGCCTCCTCCTCCGCGTCGGTGCCGCCCCGAGGGCGGTTTGCCGTCGTGCAGGCCGAGCGCTTTAATGCATGAACAGTCATTCATTAACGAGGAGGCGGGCAGGGGCATGGCACGACCCAGGGGCGTCGAGGACGCGGTGATCCTGCGGGCCGCCGTCGGCGTGATCGGCCGGTCCGGGCCGGCCGGCCTCACCCTGGCCGCCGTCGCCCGCGAGGTCGGGCTCGTCCCCGGCACGCTCGTGCAGCGGTTCGGCTCCAAGCGCGGCCTGCTCCTCGCGCTCGCCGAGTGGGCCGCCCGCGACGCGGACGACCTGCCCGCCCGCGCCCGCCAAGGCCGTGAAGGCCCCCTGGCCGCACTGGAGGCGCTGCTCGTCTCCTTCACGGAGCACACGCAGACCCCCGAGGCCTACGCCCACCACCTGGCCTTCCTGTGCATCGACCTCACCGACCCGGACTTCCACCGCCACGCCCTGGCCGTACACCAGGCGCAGCAGCGCGCCGTCGCGGCCCTCCTCGGCGAGGCGGCCGAGGCCGGGGAGCTGCGCCCCGGCACGGACACCGCCGCGCTCGCGGCGACCGTGCAGGCCGCCACCGCCGGCGCCGGACTGGCCTGGGCCCTCGACCGCAGCGGCACCCTCGCCGACCGCGTGCGCCGCGAAGCCGACGTCGTGATCGCACGGGGGCCGGTGGCTCCCTCC
>NZ_RPSE01000315.1:0-7625 GCF_003949955.1 Streptomyces sp. WAC05292 | reverse complement strand
GCAGTGCGGGGGGTCGGCGGGATGCTGCTGGCCCCGGTGTCGGCGCGGGCGTGGCGGGAGTTCGCGTACGTGCTGCTGTCGCTGCCGGCGGCGACCGTCTACTTCTCCCTCGCGATCACCGGGCTGAGCCTGGCCGCCGGTCTGCTGGTGACCTTCGTGGGCATCCCGGTGCTGGCCGGGGTGCTGCTGATGTGCCGCGGGTTCGGGTGGCTGGAGCGGGCCCGGGCGCGAGTCATGCTGGGGGCCGAGGTCGCCGACCCGGAGCCCCTGCCGGCGGTCCGGCCGGGCGCGAAGGCCGCCGGCGGGCGCGGTGTGCTCGGCGCGATGGCCGCGCTGCTGAAGAGCGGGAGCGCCTGGCGGCACACCGTGTACGCGGTGGTGTGGTTCCCCTGGGCGGTGTTCGCGTTCTGCACCGCCCTGACGCTGTGGACGACCGCGTGGTCGCTGCTGCTGTACCCCCTGTGGTTCTGGGTGTTCCCGGTGTTCACGGACCAGCCCGGCCTCCGGCTGTTCCAGAACGGCGAGGACACCTTCGACCTCGATGCGCCGGCGGAGGTCGCGCTGGCCGGCCTGGCAGGCCTGGTGCTGGTGCTGGCCGCCCCGTGGGTCGTACGGGCCCTGGCCGGCGTGGACCTGCTGCTCGTCCGCGGGCTGCTCGGGCCGTCCCTCCTCGCGCACCGCGTCTCGGAGCTGGAGTCGGACCGGGGCGTGGTCGTGGACACGGCGGCCGCGGACCTGCGGCGCATCGAGCGGGAGCTGCACGACGGGGCGCAGGCCCGGCTCGCGGCGCTGGCGATGGGGCTGGGCCTGGCGAAGGAGAAGGCGGCCGAGGACCCGGAGGCCGCCGCCCGCCTGGTGGACGAGGCCCATGGCGAGGTGAAGCTCGCGCTGAAGGAGCTGCGGGACCTGGCGCGCGGCATCCACCCGGCGGTCCTCACCGACCGCGGCCTGGACGCCGCCCTCTCCTCGGTCGCCTCGCGCTGCACGGTGCCCGTCGCGGTCGCCGTCGACCTGCCCGAACGGCCCGCCCCCGCCATCGAGGGCATCGCCTACTTCACCGTCTGCGAGCTCCTGCAGAACATCAGCGACCATGCGCGCGCCACCGCCGCCCACGTGGACGTCTGGAAGTCGGGGCCGCGGCTGCTGGTCCGCGTCGCCGACGACGGGCGCGGCGGGGCCCGCCCGGGCTCCGGCGGCACGGGGCTCGCGGGGCTCGCCGAGCGGCTGGGCGCGGTGGACGGCGTGCTCGTCGTCGACTCGCCCGGCGGCGGCCCGACCACCGTCACCGCAGAGCTGCCCTGGCGGTCCCGCTGACCGGTCGGCCGCCGTCCGCGGCGGCGCCGCCCGGACGCCGCCCACCCCGCCGGAGCCCGTGGTTCCGCTGACTGCCCCTCCCGAACGCGCCCCGTGTGCGCCCCCGTACGCGCCCCCGGCCTGGAATGCTTGGCCGCGTCGGCACAACGGACGAGTGGACGCGGGAGCTGCGGAATCGTGGAAGACAGGGTGCGGGTGGTCATCGCCGAGGACTCGGTGCTGTTGCGGGAGGGGCTGACGCGGCTGCTGACCGACCGGGGGCACGACGTCGTCGCGGGCGTCGGGGACGCGGAAGCCCTGATCAAGACGGTGGACGAGCTGGGGGCCGAGGGCGCGCTGCCCGACGTGGTCGTGGCCGACGTGCGGATGCCCCCGACGCACACGGACGAGGGCGTCCGGGCGGCCGTACGGCTGCGCCGCAGCCACCCCGGGGTCGGGGTGCTCGTGCTGTCGCAGTACGTGGAGGAGCAGTACGCCACCGAGCTCCTGGCCGGCTCCAGCACCGGCGTGGGCTACCTCCTCAAGGACCGGGTGGCCGACGTCCGCGAGTTCCTGGACGCGGTGGTCCGCGTCGCCCGCGGCGGCACCGCGCTCGACCCGGAGGTCGTCGCCCAGCTGCTGGGGCGCAGCCGCAAGCAGGACGTGCTGGCGGGGCTGACCCCGCGCGAGCGGGAGGTGCTGGGGCTGATGGCGGAGGGCCGGACGAACTCGGCGGTGGCCAAGCAGCTCGTGGTCAGCGACGGCGCCGTCGAGAAGCACGTCGGCAACATCTTCATGAAGCTCGGCCTGTCGCCGAGCGAGGGCGACCACCGGCGTGTCCTGGCGGTCCTGGCCTACCTGCGCTCCTGACCCTCCCGGCCCTCCTCACCGCCGCTCCGGGCCCGGGCGCCGGCCGGGGATTCACACCTTTTCCTGAACGCCGCCGAAAAATTCGGAATGGGTGAATCCCCGGGATTGCCGCGGAATCTCGCGGAATTCTGACCGGAGGCCGTCTTGTGCGGCGGTCCGGAGTATGAACGTCCCCGATATGGGCAGGCCCGGCGTCGTAGGGTGGGCCTTGGAGCGGCAACGCCACGCCTCGAAGGAGGTCCAGTTCAGTGACCAGTCAGGTCAGTAGCCCAGCCGAGCAGGCCGACGGGGCCGGCGGCGCCGAGCCGGCAGTCGTCGGCGAGCAGAGGACGCCCCCCGGCCCGGGCGGCGGCGGGAAGGAAGTGCGCCGCCTCGACCGGGTGATCATCCGCTTCGCGGGTGACTCGGGGGACGGCATGCAGCTCACCGGCGACCGGTTCACCTCGGAGACGGCGGCCTTCGGGAACGACCTCTCCACCCTGCCGAACTTCCCGGCCGAGATCCGGGCCCCCGCCGGCACGCTGCCCGGCGTCTCCTCGTTCCAGTTGCATTTCGCGGACCACGACATCCTCACACCGGGCGATGCCCCGAACGTGCTGGTGGCGATGAATCCGGCCGCGCTGAAGGCGAACATCGCCGATGTTCCGCGCGGCGCGGAGATCATCATCAATACCGATGAATTCACCAAGCGCCCGATGGCGAAGGTCGGCTACGAGACCTCCCCGCTGGAAGACGGCTCGCTGGGCGCGTACAACATCCACCCCGTGCCGCTGACGACCCTCACGGTCGAGGCGCTGAAGGACTTCGGGCTCTCCCGCAAGGAGGCCGAGCGCAGCAAGAACATGTTCGCGCTGGGCCTGCTGAGCTGGATGTACCACCGGCCGACCGAGGGCACGGAGGACTTCCTGCGCCGGAAGTTCGCCAAGAAGCCCGACATCGCCGAGGCGAACGTCGCGGCGTTCCGCGCGGGCTGGAACTTCGGCGAGACGACCGAGGACTTCGCGGTCTCCTACGAGGTGGCCCCGGCCACCCGCGCGTTCCCGACCGGCACCTACCGCAACATCTCCGGGAACCTCGCCCTGTCGTACGGGCTGGTCGCCGCGAGCCGGCAGGCCGGCCTGCCGCTCTACCTCGGCTCGTACCCGATCACCCCGGCCTCGGACATCCTGCACGAGCTGAGCCGGCACAAGAACTTCGGCGTGCGGACCTTCCAGGCCGAGGACGAGATCGCCGGCATCGGCGCCGCCCTCGGCGCCGCTTTCGGCGGCGCGCTCGGCGTCACCACCACCTCCGGGCCGGGCGTGGCGCTGAAGTCGGAGACGATCGGCCTGGCGGTCTCCCTGGAGCTGCCGCTGCTGATCGTGGACATCCAGCGCGGCGGCCCGTCCACGGGCCTGCCCACCAAGACCGAGCAGGCGGACCTGCTGCAGGCCATGTACGGGCGCAACGGCGAGGCGCCGGTGCCGATCGTGGCCCCGCGCACCCCGGCGGACTGCTTCGCCGCCGCCCTGGACGCGGCCCGCATCGCGCTGACCTACCGGACGCCGGTGTTCCTGCTGTCCGACGGCTACCTCGCCAACGGCTCCGAGCCCTGGCGGATCCCCGACCAGGAGGAGCTGCCCGATCTGCGGACCGCCTTCGCCGACGGGCCGAACCACACCCTCCGGGACGGCACCGAGGTCTTCTGGCCGTACAAGCGGGACCCCGAAACGCTGGCCCGCCCGTGGGCCGTCCCGGGTACGCCGGGCCTGGAGCACCGCATCGGCGGCATCGAGAAGCAGGACGGCTCGGGGAACATCTCCTACGACCCCGCCAACCACGACCTGATGGTCCGCACCCGCCAGGCCAAGGTCGACGGCATCGAGGTCCCCGACCTGGAGGTCGACGACCCGGACGGCGCCCGGACCCTGGTCATCGGCTGGGGCTCCACGTACGGCCCCATCACGGCCGCCGTCCGGCGGCTGCGCTACGCCGGCCTGCCGGTCGCCCAGGCCCACCTGCGCCACCTCAACCCCTTCCCGCGCAACCTCGGGGAGGTGCTGCGGAGCTACGACACGGTCGTGGTGCCGGAGATGAACCTCGGGCAGCTCGCGACCCTGCTGCGGGCCCGCTACCTGGTCGACGCCCGCTCGTACACGCAGGTCAACGGCATGCCGTTCAAGGCGGAGCAGCTCGCGAAGGTACTGGAGGAGGCCATCAATGACTGAGGCGACCGACACGGCGAGCCTGCTCTCGCTGGTCCCGAGGGCCGAGGCCCGCCAGTCCATGAAGGACTTCAAGTCCGACCAGGAGGTCCGCTGGTGCCCCGGCTGCGGCGACTACGCCGTGCTCGCCGCGGTGCAGGGCTTCATGCCGGAGCTCGGGCTGGCACGGGAGAACATCGTCTTCGTCTCCGGCATCGGCTGCTCCTCGCGTTTCCCGTACTACATGAACACGTACGGGATGCACTCCATCCACGGCCGCGCCCCCGCCATCGCGACGGGGCTGGCCACCTCGCGGCGCGACCTGTCGGTGTGGGTCGTCACCGGTGACGGCGACGCGCTGTCCATCGGCGGCAACCACCTGATCCACGCCCTGCGGCGGAACGTCAACCTCAAGATCCTGCTGTTCAACAACCGGATCTACGGGCTGACCAAGGGGCAGTACTCCCCCACCTCCGAACTCGGGAAGATCACCAAGTCGACCCCGATGGGCTCGCTCGACGCGCCCTTCAACCCGGTGTCGCTGGCGCTGGGCGCGGAGGCGTCGTTCGTGGCGCGCACCGTCGACTCCGACCGCAAGCACCTCACCGAGGTGCTGCGGGCGGCCGCGGACCACCCGGGCACGGCGCTGGTGGAGATCTACCAGAACTGCAACATCTTCAACGACGGCGCGTTCGACGCCCTGAAGGACAAGGACCGGGCCGAGGAGGCCGTGATCCGCCTGGAGCACGGCCGGCCGATCCGCTTCGGGGCGGGAGGCGGCAAGGGCGTCGTGCGCGATCCGGCGACCGGGGACCTGGAGGTCGTCGAGGTCACCGCGGAGAACGAGGCGCGCGTCCTGGTCCACGACGCCCGGGCGGCAAGCCCCACCACGGCGTTCGCCCTGTCCCGGCTGGCCGACCCCGACACCCTGCACCGTACGCCGATCGGCGTCTTCCGCAGCGTGGAGCGGCCCGTGTACGACACGCTCATGGCCGAGCAGCTGGAGACGGCCGCCGAGGCGAAGGGCGAGGGCGACCTCGCCGCGCTGCTCGCCGGCAACGACACCTGGACCGTCGTCGGCTGAACCGGCCGGCGCACCGTTCCCCGGCCCGGGGCTCCGCCAGGAGCTCCGGGCCTCGTCGTGTGCGGTGTGCGGGCGCACCCCCTTCACTTTCAAAAAGTTAGCGCTTTCTGTAGGGTGGTGTGCGTGAGCCGGGGAGACGCCCCGCGCCCCACCGCAAGGGAGCACCCGCCATGAGCATCGTCGTCACCGGAGCCACCGGAGCCCTCGGCCGCCTCGTCGTCGAGGAGCTGCTGCGCCGGGTCCCCGCGGCCGAGGTGGCCGCCGTCGTCCGGGACCGGGCGAAGGCCGCCGACCTCGCCGAACGCGGGGTGGAGATCCGCATCGCCGACTATGACTCGCCCGAGAGCCTGGCCGGCGCCTTCCGCCGGGGCGACCGCGTCCTGCTGGTCTCCGGCAACGAGGTGGGCCGCCGCATCCCGCAGCACACCGCCGTGATCGCCGCGGCCAAGGCCGCCGGCGTGTCCCTCCTCGCCTACACCGGCATCCTCGGCGGCCCGGAGGCCGACTTCGAGCTGGCGGCCGAGCACAAGGCGACCGAGCAGGCGATCCTCGACTCCGGCCTGCCCCACACCTTCCTGCGCAACGGCTGGTACCACGAGAACTACACGGGCCACCTGGCCGGCGTCCTGGAGCACGGCGCCGTCGTCGGCAGCGCGGGCGGCGGGCGCATCGCCTCCGCGGCGCGCGCCGACTACGCCGCCGCGGCGGCGGCCGTCCTGACCGGCGAGGGCCACGAGAACAAGGTGTACGAGCTCTCCGGCGACACCGCCTGGAGCCTCGCCGAGTACGCGGCCGAGGTCGCCGCGCAGTCCGGCCGCGAGGTCGCCTACACCGAGGTGCCGGCCGACGCCCACCTGTCGATCCTGACCGGCGCAGGCGTGCCCGAGGACTTCGCGGCGCTCCTCGTCGACGTGGACGCGGCGATCTCCCGCGGCCGCCTCGCCCACACCGGCGGCGACCTGGCCCGACTGATCGGCCGGCCCGCCACGCCGATCTCCGCCGCGATCTCCGCCGCCCTGGCGGGCTGACCCGCCGCCCGCCCTCCGCACGCCCCGCCGCCGGGCGGAATCCGTGAGTCCGCCCGGCGCCGACCGCACAAGGTCCGGAATCTGTCATGAGTATCTCGCCTTTACGGGCATGACATCCGCCCTCCGCGGCGTTAAGTTCGTCGTGAGGTTGGCCGGAATGTGACGGGAGGCCTTCGTGAAGGCGGAGAACGAGCAGCGCACGGGTCTGCTCTACGGATTCGGCGCGTACGGGATGTGGGGCCTGGTGCCCCTGTTCTGGCCGCTCCTCAAGCCCGCCGGGGCGGTCGAGATCCTGGCCCACCGCATGGTGTGGTCGCTGGCCGTCGTCGGCGTCCTGCTGCTGGCCCTGCGCCGCTGGGGATGGATACGCGAGCTCGCCCGGCAGCCCCGCAAGCTCGGCCTGACCGCGCTCGCCGCCTCGGTGATCTCCGTGAACTGGGGCCTGTACATCTGGGCGGTCAACAACGGCGCGGTCGTCGAGTCCAGCCTCGGCTACTTCATCAACCCGCTCGTCACCATCGCCATCGGCGTCCTCCTGCTCGGCGAGCGGCTGCGCCGCGCCCAGTGGGCGGCGGTCGGGATCGGCTTCGCCGCGGTGGTGGTGCTCGCGGTCGGGTACGGGCGCCCGCCGTGGATCTCGCTGGTCCTCGCCTTCTCCTTCGCCGCGTACGGGCTGATCAAGAAGAAGCTCAACATGGGCGGCGTCGAGTCGCTGGCCGCCGAGACCGCCCTGCTCTTCCCGCCCGCCCTCGCCTACCTCGTCTGGCTCGGCCTGCAGGGACAGGCCGCCTTCGGCTCCGAGGGCCTCGCGCACTCGGCGCTCCTGGCCTCGACCGGACTCGTGACCGCGGTGCCACTGGTGTTCTTCGGGGCGGCCGCGATCCGCGTCCCGCTGTCCACGCTCGGGCTGCTCCAATACCTCGCGCCCGTCTTCCAGTTCGCCCTCGGCGTCCTCTACTTCCACGAGGCGATGCCCACGGAGCGCTGGATCGGCTTCTCCCTCGTCTGGGCCGCACTCGCCGTGCTGACCTGGGACGCCCTCCGCACCGCCCGCGCCTCGCGGGCCCGCCTGGCCTCCGCCGGCGCGGCGGCAAGACGCCTGGAGACGGACAGGCTCATGTGGGGGCTCCGGGGATTCCGTTGGGGATTGAACGGAACGTGCGGGGA
>NZ_RPSE01000314.1:0-7626 GCF_003949955.1 Streptomyces sp. WAC05292 | reverse complement strand
ACCGGGCGGCCCGCTACAGCCGCTGGGGCAGCTTCCTGCGCGGCATCGACGTGTTCGACCCGCTCTTCTTCGGCATCTCGCCCCGCGAGGCGGAGATCATCGACCCCCAGGAACGGCTCTTCCTGCAGACCGCCTGGCACGCCATGGAGAACGCCGGACGCACCCGCGCGGACCTGCGCGCCCACCGCGTGGGCGTGTACGTCGGCGCGATGTACGGGCTGTACCAGCTGCACGAAGCCGAGGACGGCCGCATCGGCGCCTCCTCGCACGCCTCCATCGCCAACCGCGTCTCCTACGCCCTCGGCCTCACCGGCCCCAGCCTGGGCGTGGACACCATGTGCTCCTCCTCGCTGACGGCCCTCCACCTGGCCGTGCGCGACCTGCGCGCCGGGGACACCGACATGGCCGTCGCGGGCGGGGTCAACCTGCACGTCCACCCGTACAAGTACCGCTTCCTCGGCCAGGGCAGCTTCACCTCCAGCGACGGCCGCTGCCGCAGCTTCGGCGCGGACGGCGACGGCTACGTGCCCGGCGAGGGCGTCGGCGCGGTGCTGCTCCGGCCGCTCGCGGACGCCGTCCGGGACGGCGACCACATCCACGGCGTCATCCTCGCCACCAGCGTCAACCACGGCGGCCGCACCAACGGCTTCACCGTGCCCAACCCCGTCGCCCAGGGCGACCTCGTCGCCCAGGCGCTCGGGGAGGCGGGCGTGGACCCCGCCACCCTCGGCTACCTGGAGGCGCACGGCACCGGCACCGCCCTCGGCGACCCCGTCGAGATCCGCGGGCTGGCCCGCGCCCTGGCCGACGCCGGACTGCCCCCGGGCAGCCTCCCGATCGGCTCGGTCAAGTCCAACGTCGGCCACCTGGAATCGGCCTCCGGCATGGCCGGGCTGTGCAAGGTGCTCCTCCAGATGCGGCACGGCCGGCTCGCGCCCTCGCTGCACGCGGACCCGCCCAACCCGAACATCGACTTCGGCTCGACCCCGCTGCGCGTACAGCGCGACCTCGCCCCCTGGCCCCGGCCCGACGGCGCGCTCCGGCGCGCCGGCATCAGCTCCTTCGGCGCGGGCGGGGCCAACGCGCACGTCGTCGTGGAGGAGTACGCCGCCCCGCCGGCCGCCGGGCAGGAGTCCGGCCCGTACCTGTTCCCGCTCTCCGCCAAGGCGCCCGAACGGCTCCCCGTCCTCGCCGCCGAGCTGGCCGACGCCCTGGAGCGCGGCCTCGCCGACGGAACGGCCCCGCGTCTCGCCGACGTGGCGTTCACCCTCCAGCAGGGCCGCGAGGAGTGGGCCGACCGCATGGTCGTCCTGGCCTCGACCGCCACCGAACTGGTGGCCCGGCTGCGCGGCGAGGACCCGTCGGGGGTGTGGACCGGCAGCGCCCGCGGCCGCGCCGCCCGCGCCGCCGCCCCCGCCGGCGGCGACCCGGCGTCGATCGGCGCCGCCTGGGCAGCCGGAGCCCGCGTCACATGGCCCGAGGGCAGCGGCCGCCGCGTGCCGCTGCCGGGCTACCCCTTCGAGGAGCTCCGCTGCTGGCTCACCGACGCCATCTGGACGCCGCCCGCGCCGCCCGCCGGGGCCGCCGCGGCGGGCCCGGCGCACCCGCTGCTCGACTCGATCGACCCGGCCGGCAGCCTGGACGGCCTGACGTACCGGACCGCCTTCGCACCCGAGCACCCGTACATCGCAGGCCACCGGCTCGGCGAGACCCGCCTGCTGCCCGCGGCCGCCGTCCTGGAGATGGCACGCGCCGCCGCCGAGGCGGCCGGCGCCGGGGAGCGGCTGCGGCTGTCCCACGTCCGCTGGCTGCGCCCGTTCGTCGTGGCCGGAGCCGAGCGCACGGCACGGACACGGCTGCGCCGCGGCGACACCGGCACCCGCTTCGACCTGCGCGACGACACCGGCGAACTCCTCGCCGAGGGCCGGGTGGAGCCCCTGTCCGAGCCCGCCGGGGCGAGCCTGGACATCGACGCCGTGCGGGCCCGCCTCGCCGGCCACCACGACGGCGGGGCCCTCTACGACGACCTCGCCGCTGCGGGGCTGTTCTACGGCCCCGCCCTGCGGGCCGTCGAATGGATCGCGGCCGGCGACGGCGAGGCGCTCGTCCGCCTGCGGATCCCCGCCGAAGCCGCCCGCTTCGCCGGCTCCGCCCTCCACCCCTCGGCGGTCGACGGCGCCCTGCACGCCTTCGCCGTCCTGCGGGACCGCGACAGCGGCCCCGCGATGGTGCCCTACGCCCTCACCGCCGCCGAGGTCCACGCCCCGGTGACGGACCTCGGATACGCCCACGTCCGCACCGTCGGCACCGACCGCTACGACCTGACCCTGACCGACTCCGAGGGGAACGTCCACGTGCGACTGCACGACCTGTCGCTGCGCCCCGCGCCCGGTGTCGCCCCGGCCCCGCGGGCCGCAGCCCCGGCCGCGGCGGCCGTCTCCGCCGAGGCGGCCGCCGCCGCGGACGACCTGATGTTCGTACCGCGCTGGACCGAGCTGCCAGGCCGGCCCCCGCAGCCGCTCCCCGACGCCGCCACCACCTGGCTCGTGCACGGGCCGGACTCGGCGCCGCTCGCGGCGGCCCTGCGCGCCCGCCTCGGCGGCACCGTCGACGCGTTCGGCCCGGAGGGCGCCGCCACCGCCACCGGACGCCCCGACCACGTCATCCTGCTCGCCCCCCGCAGCGCGGGCGGGACCGACGACACCGCGGCGCTCGAAGCAGCCCAGGAACGCGGTGTCCTCGCCCTGTTCCGGCTCGCCAAGGTCCTCCAGCGGACCCGCTCGGCCGTCCGCCTCACCGTCGTCACCGAGGACGCCCTGAGCACGGCGGACGAGCCCGTGGCCAACCCGTACGCCGCCGCCCTGCACGGACTGGCCCTGTCGCTGGCCCAGGAACACCCCCGGTGGCAGGTCGCCGTCGTCGACCGCTCCTCCGCCGACGCGCCCTCCGCCGACGTGCTCGACGCCCCCGCGGGCGGCCCCTACGCACTGCGCCGCGGTGTGCTGCTCCACCGGCTTCTCGTCCCCGTCACGGCCACACCGCCGCAGGAGCGGATCCGCCGGGACGGCACCTACCTCGTCCTGGGCGGGGCCGGCGGCATCGGCCTGGAACTCACCGCCTGGCTCGTGCGGAGCCACCGGGCGAAGGTCGTCCTCCTCGGCCGCGGCGAACTCGGCGCCGAGCGCAGCGCCCGGCTGCGCGCCATCGACCCCGAGGGCGCCCTCGTGTCCTACCGCAGGGCCGACGCGACCGACCCCGCCGCGCTGCGGGATGCCGTCGAGTGGACCCGGAGCACCCACGGAGCCCTGCACGGCGTCTTCCACGCCACGATCGTCCTGCGCGACCAGACCGTCGCCACGATGACCGAGGACACCTTCCGCTCCGTCCTCGCCGCCAAGGCCCACACCTCGGTCGCCCTGCACGCCGCCCTGCGCGACGCGGAAGGCCTGGACTTCGTCCTGTTCTTCTCCTCGGCCGTCGCCCTCTCCGGCAGTGCCGGGCAGGGCAACTACGCGGCCGGATCCACCTTCGAGGACGCCTTCGCCCACCACCTCGACTGGATGCTCCCCGCCCGGGTGGCCGTCATCAACTGGGGCTACTGGGGGACCGTCGGCATCGTCGCCGACGAGCGCTACCGCGAGCGGCTCGCCGCCACCGGGATCCACTCGATCACCCCGGAGGAGGGGATGGCCGCCGTGCACGCCGTGCTCGGACGCGACGACCGCCAGGTCGTCGCGGTCAAGGCCGACGCCGCCGCGCTCGCCGCGGTCGGCGCCCGGCCGCGCGGAGCGTCCGGACCGCCGGACGGCCCGCGGAGCACGCCGTCCGGCACCGGAACGCCGCCCGACGACCCGGCGACGCCGCCCGACGACCCGGCCCTGGTGCCGGCGCTCGCCGAGCTGCCGCCGGTCGCCCCGCTCCTCACCGAGGCCGCCGACGCCCGCCTGACCGACATCATGTGCACGTGGCTGTGGATGCTCTTCCGCCGCGAAGGGGTCTTCCTCGACGGCGCCGAGAGCTGGCAGAGCGCCGCCCTCGCCGAACGGCTGGCCGTCGTCCCCGCCCGGCGCCGGCTCTTCGCCGAGCTCCTGCGCCAACTGGCCGGGGCCGGCTTCCTCGACGACCGCGGCGGAGCACTCGTCCCCGCGGGACGCGAGCCCGCCGGGGACCCCGAGGCGGACCTGGTCGAGCTGTGCGGGCGCGAGCCCGCGCTGGGCCGCTTCGACCGGCTGCTGCGCCCCTGCATGCAGAACCTCTTCGGGGTGCTGCGCGGCACCGTCCGCGCCACCGACGTGATGTTCCCGGGCGGCTCCAGCGCCCTCGTCGAGGGCGCCTACCGGGGCAGCCCGGTCGTCGACCGCGCCAACGAACTCGTCGTCGGCGCCGTCCGGGACCTGCTGTCCCGCCACGAGGGCCCGCTCACCGTCATCGAGGTCGGCGCGGGCACCGGCGGCACCACCGCGAGCGTGCTGCCCGCGCTCGCCGCTTCCGGAGCGGAGGTGGCGTACGTCTACACGGACATCTCCCAGGCCTTCCTGCGGCACGGCAGGCAGCGGTTCGCCGAGCAGCACCCGTACGTCCGCTTCCAGCGGCTCGACATCTCCGCGGACCCCGAGCCCCAGGGCTTCGCCCCGGGCGGCGCCGACCTCGTCGTCGCGGCCAACGTGCTGCACGCGACCTCCGACCTGCTCGCCACCCTGCGCGCCGTGGCCCGGCTGCTCAAGCCGGGCGGCCGGCTGGTCCTCAACGAGGCCAGCAGCAACGTCCTCACCGCCACCCTCACCTTCGGACTGCTCGACGGCTGGTGGCTGCACGAGGACGCCGAACTGCGGCTGCCCGGCTCACCGCTGCTGTCCGCACCCGGATGGCGCAGGGCCCTCGCCCTCGCCGGGTTCGCCCGCAGCCGGGCCGTACCGGCCGACGAGGGGCTGAGCCAGCACGTGGTGGTCGCGGAGACGGCACCCGGCCGTACCGCGCCCGCCGCCGCCGCGGACGCCCCGCAGGCGCTCCCCGCGGCGCCCCCGCTCCCCGCGGCGGGCCCGTCCGGCACGGAGGCCGGCGGGCTGCAGGACGCCGCGCAGGAGTACGTCAAGGACGCCTTCGCGCAGATCCTCCAGGTGCCGCGGGAACGGCTCTGGCTGGACGAGACGTACGAGAACTTCGGCGTCGACTCGCTGACGGTCCCCCTCATCGTGGACGTCCTCGCCGAGGGCATGGGCGAGCTGCCCGTGTCCCTGCTGTTCGAGTACCCGACCATCCGCGAGGTCGCCGAGTACCTCGTCGAGCGGCACGCCGACCGGGTGCGTGCGCTCCTCCCCGAACCCGCCGCGAAGCCCGCCGCGGAGCCCGCGCCTGCACCCGCCGCGGAGCCCGTGCCCGCGCCCGCCTTCGAACCCGCGGCCGCCCCGGCCGCATCCCGGCCCGCGGCCGGGGTGCGCCCCGCCGCCCCTGCGGCGCAGCCCGCGCCGGCCGCCGACCGGCGCATCGCGATCGTCGGCGTCTCCGGCCGCTACCCCCTGGCCGAGGACCTCGACACCTTCTGGGACAACCTGCGGACCGGCCGGGACTGCGTGCGCCAGGTGCCCGCCGACCGCTGGGACCACCGGGCCCCCGCCACCGCCGACGGCCGTCCCGTGAGCCGCTGGGGCGGCTTCCTCGACGGCATCGACGAGTTCGACCCGCGCTTCTTCCAGATGTCCCTGCGGGAGGCCGAGCTGACCGACCCCCAGGAGCGCCTGTTCCTCCAGGCCTCCTGGCACGCCGTGGAGGACGCCGGATACACCCGGGCCCGCCTGCGGGGCAGCCGCGTCGGCGTGTACGTGGGCGTGATGTACGGGCACTACCAGCTGTTCGAGGACGCACAGGGCCTCGCCGGCGGCATGGGCTACGCGTCCATCGCCAACCGAGTCTCCTACTTCTTCGACTTCCAGGGGCCGAGCCTGGCCGTCGACACCATGTGCTCCTCCTCCCTCACCGCCATCCACCTCGCCTGCGAGGCCCTGGCGGCGGGGCAGGCGGACTACGCGCTCGCGGGCGGCGTCAACCTCGCCCCCCACCCGCGCAAGTACCGCCAGCTCGCCGCCGGCGGGTTCACCGGAGAGAGCGGTCGGTGCCGAAGCTTCGCGGCGGACGGCGACGGCATGGTGCCCGGCGAGGGCGTCGGCGCCGTCCTGCTCAAGCCGCTGGCGGCGGCCGAACGCGACGGGGACCGCATCCTCGGCGTGATCCTCGGCAGCTCCGTCAACCACGGCGGCAAGACCGGCGGATTCGCCGTGCCCAGCCCCGGCGCCCAGGGCGAGGTCATCACCCGGGCCCTGAGCACGGCGGGAGTGCCGGCCGACGGGATCTCGTACGTCGAGGCGCACGGCACCGGGACCCGGCTGGGCGACCCGGCCGAGATCGCCGGGCTCGTACGGGCCTTCGGCGGCCTGCCGGCCGGTTCCGTCGCCCTCGGCTCCGTGAAGTCCAACCTCGGCCACCTGGAGTCGGCCGCGGGCATCGCGGCGCTCACGAAGGTCCTGCTCCAGATGAAGGCCCGGGAACTGGCGCCGTCCCTGCACGCGGACGCCCTCAACCCGGCCGTCGACTGGGACGCGGTGCCCTTCCGGGTGCAGCGCGAACGCGCCCCCTGGAAGAGCGCCGGACCCCTGCGCGCGGGCGTCAGCGCCTTCGGCGCGGGCGGCTCCAACGCCCACCTCGTGGTCGAGGAGTACCGGACGCCGGAGCCGCGGCCCGACACCCCCGCGGGACCGGTTGTCCTCCCGTTCTCCGCACGGGACGCGGAGGGCCTGCGCCGCGTCGTCGCGGGCATGCGGACCTGGCTCGGCGCACAGGGCGGCGGCGCCGACCCCCGCGACATCGCGGCCGCGGCCGGCGTCCCCGTCACCGCGGTCGACGAACCGCTCGACGAACTGGGCCTGGAGCCGGCCACGATGGTGCGGCTGATCGGCCCCGGCGACGCGGTCGCGGCGGGCACCGTGCACGGCGGCACCACCCTGCGCGAGCTCGCGGGCCGCGTCGCGGGCGGCGCCGGCGTCGACCTCCACCGGCTCGCCCGCACCCTGCAGACCGGCCGGGAGGCCATGGCCCACCGGTTCGCCGTCGTCGCCCGGTCGGCGGCCGAACTCACCGAGGCCCTCGACGCGTTCCTCGCCGGACGGCCCGCGGGCCACACCGGTGTCGCGGCCGCCGAGCCGGGGGCCCCGTCCGCGCCGTCCGCCGCGGACCCGCACGACACGGCCCGCCGCTGGGCCGCGGGAGAGGCCGTCGACTGGGAGGCCGGCCACACCGCCCCGGTACCCGTGCTGTCCCTGCCCGGATACCCCTTCGCGCGCACCCGCTGCTGGATCGACGCCGTCGCCCCGGCCGCACCCGCCGCCGGCGCCGCACCCGCCGCCCCGGCGGCCCCCGGGAGCGCGGACGCCGCAGCCAGGGGCGCCCGCGCCCGGGACGCCGTCCTGGCCCTGCTGGGCACGGTCACCGGCTACGACCCCGCCGACCTCGACCCGGCGCAGTCCTTCCACGACCACGGCCTGGACTCCCTCGGCCTCCTCAGGCTCGCCGACGAGGCCTCCACCGCCTTCAGCGTGCCCGTCGGCCCCGACCAACTGCTCGCCACCCCCACCC
>NZ_RPSE01000313.1:0-7633 GCF_003949955.1 Streptomyces sp. WAC05292 | reverse complement strand
GTCGGTGTGCGTGGCCGGGGTGCGGGTGGGGCGGTGGGCGCTGGTGGCGGCGGGCGCCGTCGTCTCCCGGGACGTGCCGGACTTCGCGCTCGTCGCCGGGGTGCCCGCCCGCCGCATCGGCTGGGTGGGGAGGGCAGGTGTACGCCTCACCGAGCGGGACGGGGAGCCGGGCGTGTGGGAGTGCCCCCGCACCGGAGCCCTGCACGACGAGAAGGAGGGCACGCTCACCGAACGTGCCCCACAGAGCAGCTGACGCCACGTCGGAATTTTGGCTCGTCGGGATTTCCTCAAAACCGCAATCACCGGGCACCCCGTGGGCATACCTTGTCCGTGTACACGGGATCTGAGCGGGCAACTGCCTTTGTTCAGTGGGGGGTTGTACACGACGGGGGCATCGCGGAACCACGCCGGCGACGGGCGCTCAAGCGCGCCCGGACGCGGCGTGCGTTCGCGCGGGCCCCGGTCCGGGGCATCGCTGGGGGGTACCAGTCGGCGGCTCCGGACGGCACGTGCCGGGGGGCGGCGCCGCAGGGCACCGCCGCCGTCGGCGCGTGCGCCGTCATGCACGGTCCCTCCACGGAACGACGACCGCCGGTCGGCCCGAGGAGCGATCAGAGGGGGTAGGTGTGTCGGAGCCTCGCAGCTCGCACATGCATCACAGCTCGCACACGCATGACAGCTCGCGCACGCACCATCGCAGCACGCACGAAGCAGGCCGCGCACACGGCGAGCCCACCGTCCGAGCCCGCCACCGCAGGGCGGGTGCCCGGTGACCGAAGCAGCCCCGGCACCCCGATTAGCAGCCCTGACCCGGGAAGACCCGGCCCTCCACACCCTCGCCCGGCGCCTGCTCGCGCTCGCCGAGCAAGGCCTCCCCCGGATGTACGCGGCCGAAGGCGGCGGCACCTTCGTCTTCACCCGCGTCGGCACCGTCTCCCCCGCCGGCACCCGCAGCGTGGAGCGCCGCGGTACGAGCACCCGGTACGCGGCCATCACCGCCCTCGGGGCCCGGTTCCTCCCCGAGGAGCGGCAGCGCGCCGTCCTCGGCGGGCACTCGGCGGCCGAGTTCGCGGGGCTGCTGGTGGAGCGGCTGCCGCAGATCACCGACCTCGGCGACGCCGCACTCGTCACCTGGGCCGCGGCCGACACCGACCACCCCAAGCTGCCGGACGCCCTGGCCCGCCTCTCGGCCCTGGACGTCCCCGGGCGCCCCCGCTACACGGTGGAGGCGGCCTGGGTGCTCTCCGCGCTCGCCGCGGCCCGGGCCTCGGCCGATGTCGAGGACCGGCTGGCGGCGGCGCGGGACCGGCTGCTCGGCGCCCTCACGGGTACCAGCCCCCTCTTCCCGCACGCCACCGCGCCCGGGCTCCTTCCCCGCTACCGCGCGCACATCGCGTGCTTCGCGGACCAGACGTACCCGCTCCAGGCCCTGGCCCGGCTCCACGCCACGGCCCCCGACCCGGTGGCCCTCCAGGCCGCCGACGCCTGCGCGGCGCGCATCTGCCGGCTCCAGGGCGACGGCGGGCAGTGGTGGTGGCACTACGACGCCCGTACCGGCGACGTCATCGAGGGCTACCCCGTCTACAGCGTGCACCAGCACGCCATGGCCCCGACCGCCCTGTTCGACCTGGCGGACGCCGGCGGCTCCGACCACGGCGCGGCCATCCGCCGGGGTCTGCGCTGGATGGCGGAGGTGCCGGAGCTCGCCGGCCCGGACGGGGTGCCGCGCGAGCCGATGATCCGCGAGGACTACGCGGTCACCTGGCGCAAGGTGTACCGCGGCGACCCGGCGAAGGCGGTGCGCGCCGCCCGCGGCCTGGCCGCCCGGGTCGTCCCCGGGGCGCGACTCACCCCCCTCGACCGGGTCTTCCGTCCGCTGGCGGTGGACCGGGAGTGCCGGCCGTACGAGTTCGGCTGGCTCCTCCACGCCTGGCTGGGAGGCCCCGCCAGATGACCGGACGCAGCAGCACCCCCCACACCGGCAACACCGGAAAACCCGTCCTCTTCGGCATCACCCTCGACCCCCTGACCATGGACGAGGCCGTCCGGCGCTGCCTGGACGCGGTGCGCCGCGGGGAGCAGATCGAGATCGGCATGGTCAACGCCGCGAAGCTGGTCAACATGCGGCGCGATCCGCGGCTCGCCGCCGCGGTGTCCGGCTGCGACCTGGTCCTGGCCGATGGACAGGCCGTCGTCTGGGCGGGCCGCGTCCTCGGGGTGCGGCTGCCCGAGCGCGTCGCCGGCATCGATCTGTTCATGCGGCTCCTGACCGCAGCCGAGCAGGCGGAGATCCCGGTGTACCTCCTGGGCGCCCGCCAGGACGTCCTCGACCTGATGCTGCGCCGGATCTCCGAGCAGTTCCCGGCTCTCCGCGTCGCCGGCAGCCGCCACGGCTACTTCGACGACTCCGAGCAGGGGGCCGTCGCCGACGCGATCGCGGCAAGCGGCGCGCGCATGCTGTTCCTCGGCATGACGTCGCCCAAGAAGGAGATCTTCACGGCCGCGTTCGGCAAGCGCACCGGCGCCGACGTCGTGCACGGGGTCGGCGGGTCCTTCGACATCCTGGCCGGGGTCACGAAGCGGGCCCCGCAGCTCTGGCAGCGCATCGGGCTCGAATGGTTCTACCGCGCCCTCCAGGAGCCCCGCCGCCTCGGCAGGCGCTACGTCACCACCAACACCGCCTTCCTCCTCATGACGGCCCGGGAGCTCCTGCGCCGCCCGCCGTCTGCCGGCCCTTCGCACGGGGCCGGTTCCGCGAACAGGAGTCACTGATGCGCGTCGTCGTCGTGGGACAGGGATACGTGGGCCTTCCGCTGGCCGTCCGGGCCGCGGAGGTCGGTCACCAGGTGATCGGGTACGACGTCGACGCGCGGCGCGTCAAGAGCCTCGCCGCCGGCGAGTCGTACGTGGAGGACGTCTCCTCCGAGCGGCTCGGCCGGGCGCTGAACCGCGGCACGTACCGTCCGACCGAACTCGCCCGGGACTGCGGGGGCTTCGACACCGCGGTCGTCACGGTGCCGACCCCGCTGCAGGACGGTGCGCCCGACCTGCGCTACATCGAGGAGTCGGCCCGCACCCTGGCCCGCTACCTCCGCCCGGGTGCGACGGTCGTCCTGGAGTCCACCACCTATCCCGGCACCACCGAGGAGCTTTTCGGCCCACTCCTGGAGGACGGCTCCGGTCTGGCGGCCGGCGTCGACTTCCACCTCGGGTACAGCCCCGAGCGCATCGACCCCGGCAACACGACATGGGGCTTCCAGCAGACCCCGAAGGTCGTCTCCGGTGTGGACGCCGCCTCCCTGAAGGCCGTGGAGGCGTTCTACGGGGAGCTCGTCGACAAGACGGTCCCGGTGCGCTCCCCCAAGGAGGCCGAGCTCGCCAAGCTGCTGGAGAACACCTTCCGCCACGTCAACATCGCCCTCGTCAACGAGATCGCCATGTTCGCCCGCCACCTCGACATCGACGTGTGGCAGGCCATCGAGGCGGCCTCCAGCAAGCCTTTCGGGTTCATGAAGTTCACTCCGGGACCGGGCGTCGGCGGCCACTGCCTGCCCATCGACCCGTCGTACCTGTCCTGGCGGGTCCAACGCGAACTCGGCCAGAGCTTCCGCTTCGTGGAGCTGGCCAACGACATCAACAGCCACATGCCCGAGTACGTCACCCGGCGCGTGATGGACGCGCTCAACGCGCGCCGCCGCTCCGTCAACGGCTCCCGGATCCTCCTCCTGGGGCTCGCGTACAAGAAGAACACGGGCGACGCCCGCGAGTCGCCGGCCGTCCGCGTCTCCCAGCTCCTCCTCGACCTCGGGGCCAAGGTGCGGGCCGCCGACCCGCACGTCGTCGAGGACGTCGCGGTGGACGCCCGGCTGGTCCGGGTGGAGCCGACGCGCAAGGAGCTGTCCGCCGCCGACGTGGTCGTGCTCCTCACCGACCACGACTCCTTCGACTACGCGATGGTCACCGAGCACGCCGCGCTCGTCCTCGACTGCCGCAACCGGCTCTCCGGCCCCACCGTGGAGGTGCTCTGACGCCATGCTCCGGATCGTCTGCGTGGCCGGAGCCCGGCCCAACTACATGAAGGTCAAACCGGTGATGGACGCATTGGAGCGGCACGGCGCCGACGTCGTGCTCGTCCACACCGGGCAGCACTACGACGCGTCGATGAGCGGCGTCTTCTTCCGCGACCTCGGCATCCGGCCGCCCGACCGGCACCTCGGCGCGGGGTCGGGCAGCCACGCCGAGCAGACGGGCCGGGTGATGGCGGCCTTCGAACCGCTCCTCGCCGAGCTGGCGCCGGACGCGGTCGTGGTCGTCGGCGACGTCAACTCGACCCTGGCCTGCGCCCTGGTCACCGCCAAGGCCGGCCCGCTCCTCGCGCACGTGGAGGCGGGCCTGCGCAGCCGGGACTGGAGCATGCCGGAGGAGGTGAACCGGGTCGCCACGGACCGGGTCAGCGACTACCTGCTCGCCCCCTCCGCCGATGCTGCGGCGAACCTGCGGGCGGAAGGGTACCGGGAGGACCAGGTCCACGTCGTCGGCAACGTCATGATCGACACCCTGCTCGCCAACCTGGAGCGGGCCCGCGGCTCGGACGTACTGGACCGGTACGGGCTCACCCGCGGCGGCTACGGCCTGGCCACCCTGCACCGGCCCGCCAACGTCGACGACCCTGACGCGCTGCGCGGCCTGCTCAAGGCCCTGGGGCGGATCGGCGAGCGCTGCCCGCTGGTGCTGCCCGTCCACCCGCGGGCCGAACAGCGGCTGCACGCGGTCGGCGTCCCCGCCGGGATCCGCCTCGTGCCGCCCGCCGGGTACCTCGACTTCATCGCGCTCCAGGACTCCGCCCGCGTGGTGCTCACCGACTCCGGGGGTGTGCAGGAGGAGACGACCGCGCTGGGTGTGCCCTGCGTGACCCTGCGGGACAACACGGAGCGGCCGATCACCGTCGAGGAGGGCACCAACGTCCTCGCCGGCACCGATCCCGACCGGATCACCGCCACCGTCCGGCGGGTCCTCGACGACCCGCCCGCGCCCCGCTGCCCCGCGCTGTGGGACGGCCGGGCAGGCGAGCGCATCGCCCGCGTGCTCCTGGACGGGGGCACGGCGCGGACCCGGCCGCGGCCGACGGACCCCGTCCGTAGGGCGCAATAGCGGCGGCACCCCACCACGGCGCACCACGGCGCAGAACGACGCCCAAGCACGCAGAACGACGCAATCACGCGATGAAGGCGGCGGCGCACTCCGGAAACGACGCGCCGCCGCGAGGGGGAAGACCATGGATCTCGCGGAGATCTGGCGGGTCATGCGCAGACGCTGGTACGTACTGCTGCCCGGACTGCTGCTCACGGCCGCGCTGACCGCCGGCGTGTACCTGCTGGTCCCGGTGGAGTACCGCTCCCAGAGCACCGTGACGCTGCTCAACTCCAGGAAGGCCACGGAGGCCTTCGACGGCAATCCCTTCCTCAGCACCCAGGCCTCGCTGACCGGCATGGCCGACGGCCTGGCCCGCAACCTCAACTCCGACGAGTCCCGCGCCGCCCTGAAGTCCCAGGGCCTCACCGGGACCTACGAGGCGAAGATCGCCGACAACGCGCAGGGCCCCTTCATGTGGCTCAGCACCACCGGCACCGATCCGGCCCGCGTCCTGAAGTCGGACGAACTGCTCACCGCCTACGCCGAGAAGCGGCTGAACGAGTTCCAGGCCGGCCAGAAGGTGCCCGCGGAGGCGATGATCCGGATGGCGACGATCGTCCCGCCGCAGAAGCCGCAGGCGCAGACCAAGACCCGCGTCCAGTACCTCGCCATGGCGGGCGCGCTCGGCTTCGTCCTCAGCCTGGTCGCGGCGTTCTTCACGGAGGCCCGTGCCCGCGGCCGCAGCGCCCGTGCCGCCCGGGCCGGATCACAGGACGCGCCGTGACGGCCCCGGGGCCCGGCACCGCGCCCCCCCGGCCGCCGCAGGCCGCCGCCCCCTCCCTGGGCCGCAGGGTCGGCGCGGCCGCTCGCTGGAGCCTGGTCAACACGCTCGTCATGCGCCTCGGCAACTTCGCGACCGGCATCATCCTGGCCCGGTGGTTCCTGGGACCGGAGGCCTGGGGCGTGTACGGGCTCGCACAGACCGTGCTGCTGGTGCTGCTCTCCGCGAACGAACTCGGCGTCACCCTCGCCCTCGTCCGCTGGGAGGGCGACCCGCGCCGCTTCGCCCCCACCGTCCTCACCCTGAGCACCGCCGCCAGCTGCGCCCTGTACGCCGCCCTCTTCGCGGCGGCCCCCGCGGTCGCCCGGGTGCTCGGCTCGCCCGAGGCGTCCGGGGTACTGCGGGTGATGTGCGTGTGCGTCGTCCTCGACGGACTGTCCCAGGTGCCGGCCGGCATCCTCACCCGGGAGTTCGCGCAGGGCCGCCGGATGGCCGTCGACGGCGTCAACTTCGTCCTCGGCACCGGAGTCACCCTGCTGCTCGCCGTCCAGGGCTGGGGCGCGATGAGCTTCGCCTGGGGCTCCGTCGCCGGCAACGCGGCCGCCCTCGCCGGCTGCTGCCTGGCCGCGCCGGGCACGCTCCGCTTCGGCTGGGACCGGGCGCAGGCGCGGGCGCTGCTGCGCTTCGGGCTGCCGCTCGCCGGGGCGAGCCTGCTCGCACTCGGCGTGGTCAACGTCGACACCATGGTGGTGGGGTCCACGCTGGACCAGCTCGCGCTGGGCTTCTACGTCCTCGCGTTCAACATGTCCGGCTGGCCGGTGCGGATCGTCTCCGAGGCGGCCCGCCGCGTCTCGTTCGCCGGCTTCTCGCGGCTGGCCGAGACGCCTGGGGCGCTGGCGGACGGGTTCGGGCGGGGCCTGGGGATCGTGATGACGGGCACGGTCCCGCTGTGCGTGCTGCTCGCCGCGCTCGCGGCGCCGCTCGTGGAACTCGTCTACGGTGCGCGGTGGCTGCCGGCCGCGGCCGCACTGCCGTGGCTGATGGCGCTCGGCCTGATCCGGATCGGCTGTGAGCTGGCCTACGACTGCCTCGTCGCGGTGGGGCGCCGCCGCCTGCTCATCGGCGTACAGGCCCTGTGGCTGGTGCTCCTCGTCCCGGTGCTCCTCGCGGGGGCCGGGGCGGGCGGGATCGTCGGGGTCGCCCAGGGGCACGTCGCGGTGGCGGGCGCGGTCGTCGTGCCGGTGTTCCTCTACGCGCTCCGCAGGGCCGGGATCGCTCTCGGCGCGGTCGCCCGGGCGTGTGCCTGGCCTGCCGCCGGCGGCGTCGTGATGGCCGCCGCGGTGACCGGTCTGCACCGGCTGCTCGGTGACGGCGTACCTGCCCTGCTCGCGACCGGCGCGGCCGGGACGCTCTGCTACGCGGTGTGCGTCCTGCCGAGCCTGGGCCGCCTGCGCGGCGCCGGACGGCGGGCACCCGCCGCGCCGGCCGACAACGACGGAGGCTGAGGACCATGGCGATGCCGGCTGACGGGAAGCGCCGCACGGCGGCCTGGGCGGTGGCCGGGCTGCTGCTCGCCGCCGTGCTGACCCTGTACCAGGCGGAGCGCACCGGCGGCGGCACGCCGCCCGCGTCCGCCGCGTGCCCGGCGGGCGGCTCACCGGACTGCCCGAGGCCCGGCGGCGGCGGGACGCAGCCGCCGGGCCTCGGGCAGTCCGGTGA
>NZ_RPSE01000312.1:0-7665 GCF_003949955.1 Streptomyces sp. WAC05292 | reverse complement strand
GACCTCCTCCGCGTCTCCCAGGCCCTCCGCGACTCCCCGGTGGTAGCGGCACTCCGCGGGGCCCCGACAGCGTCGACGCCCCGCGGAGTGCCGCTACCACCGGGGAGTCGCGGAGGGCCTGGGAGACGCGGAGGAGGTCTCGGGGGCCCGTCGGGGTGTCCGGGGGGAGGTCTTCGCGGGAGCCGATGGTTCTGCCGTCGGGGTCTGCCGAGTGGGCGCGTACCGCTGCCGAGACCATCGCCGCCTCGCCCACCGTGCGGGCCGTGTCCTCGTCGGCTCCGCCGGCCACGGCCAGTTCGTACGCGCGGTCGCGGTGGCGTTCGTCGAAGTACGGGCCGAGGTGGAGGAACGCGTCGTGGATGTCGGACTCGCGCTGGATGACCCGCAGCTCGGGCGGTGACCACCAGGACATCTTCACGCACGGCGTCCCGCTGGGCGTGCACGGCTGGACCTCGGCCCACAGGGGGCCGAGGCGGCGGTAGGTGTTCCAGGTCTGCCAGTTGTCGGACATCCGCTGGCACACCAGGGGCAGGACGAACCCGACGGCGCTGACGAGGGCGCCGATGGAGGCGAGCGGAGGGGCGGCGTACGTGCTCAGGTCGTCGAGGTCGTGGCCGAACCAGCGGGCGACCACCGCGGAGATCTTCGTGGCGTCGTAGCTGAGGTTGAACACGTACCCGGCCACGATGATCATCAGGCCGGTGCGCAGCCACCCGCGTACCTGGAGGGACCAGCGCAGGCACATGGCGACCATGACGACGGCGGCGACCAGGTGGGCCGTGAGGTACAGGGCGATCATGTACCGGATGTACGGGGTGTTGGCGTAGTAGGTGTCGAAGTCGCGCAGCCGCTCGACCGGGGCTTCGCCGAGCAGGAAGAGCACGACCAGGACGACGACGATGATGCCGTAGCCGACGATCCAGCGGCGGGAGGTGCGGCGGGTCTGTTCGGGCGGTCCGCCGCGCCAGTTCACTATGAGCACCAGGCAGGAGGCGCTGAACATGGTGATGAGGCAGTAGACCAGGGGTGCGGAGAAGTTGGTGACGCCGGTCCACCCGTTGACGGCGGCGATGGTCGGGGGAGCGGCGAACGTGAACACCGCGCCGGCCAGGATGAGCAGGGCGCAGACCGAGCGCAGCAGGGGGTCGCGCCAGTTGTTGCGCAGGGCCGGCAGTTTGAAGGCGAGTGCGACCGCCAGTGCCGCTGCCGGTATGTAGTAGTCCTGGCCGTTCAACGGTCGTTCCTGTGCCCCCGATATCCGAGCGACGCCTCGATGCGGCCCGCGAGCTGGTCGCGTTGGGCGGGGGCCCGGTGGGCGGCGCCCGCGAGCCAGGTGCGGCAGCGGCTGCCCAGGAGGAGGCCGAAGGTCTCGGCTTCGGTCTCCTCGCGGACGTCGGCGCGGGTGCGTGCGGCGACGCGGCGGACGGTCTCGCCGAGGTCGGCCTCGTCGGTGAGCAGGCGGGCGGCGACGGCGGCGCCGTCGACGTGGTGGCTGCAGTGGCCGGCCTTCATGTGCCACAGCTCGTGGCCGAGGATGACGAGTTGGTGGTCCGGTGCGGTGCGCTCCTCGATGACGACCAGGTCGCGGTCGGCGAGGTCGAGCCACAGGCCGCTGGCCGTACCGGGCGGGAAGGAGGCCATCCGGAAGTCCACCCGACGGCCGCGGTGTCTGCTCATGCCCTCGCAGAGCGCGGCGTAGAGGTCCACGGGTTCCACGGGCGCGGGCAGCCGGAGGCCGGCCACCAGTTCGCCGCACAACCGGCGCTGCTCTCTGCCTATGCTCACCGTTCTCCCCGTCGGCGTGGATCCGGATCAGGACTCAAGGATCAGACCCAGACTCTCGACTGGGTCAGGATTCGTTCGGTTTGACGCTTTCGAGGAGCATGTCCAGCCATTCGGTCACCTTGTCGCGGTGCTTGTCGCTGGGCAGCTGGGCGGCGCGCCACGCGATGCCCCGGACGCCGTGGTTCTGCAGGAGTCTTGCGAGGGGGTCGCCGGCGGACGCGGCCGGGGAGGGGACGGTCTCGCGCGTGCGGCCCGCGTAGTCCTGGAGCAGTTGCTGTTCGGTGCGCAGGAGCGCGTCGAGCAGGGCGTCGGAGTCGTGGGCGGTGAGGAAGCCCGCGTGGACGCCGAAGAAGCGCTGGATGGCGTCGCAGTGCTCCATGGTGGGGCGGCGGTCGCCGTTGATGAGCGCGCCCGCCTGCTGGCGGGACATGCCGGCGCCGTCGGCGATCTCCTGCTGGGTGTAGCGGCGGCCGTTGGGTTTCAGCCGGGTGCGCCGGAGCAGGTCCAGGCGCTGGAGGAACCGGGTCTGAAGGCAGGGCTCTCCGGCCGGTCGGCCGTCCAGCAGACTCTTCACCACGTCGGTGGGCACGCCGGAGGCCTCGGAGAGGCGGCGCAGGTCGAAGACCTTGTTCGGGTCGCGGCCCATCTTGCCCGCGAGTTCGGCGACGCGCGTGACGGTGGCTGCCAGGGACGGGTTGGCCACCGCGACGGGAGCCGGGAAGCCGTCTGTCACCAGTGGTTCTCCTAGATCGCGGCGAGTCGGTTCGGGCACATGGTCGGCTTTTGGAATCTAGCCGTTCCGCCGCCGCAGGGCCAGAACTTGCCACAGCTGTGGCGGGAATGAGCTGTCAAGAGGCTGGAATTGCCACGATAGTTGACACTCGAATGAAGTCGGTAGCAGGATCGCCACAGGAAATTGAAGATCCAGACCGTGAGGAGGGGGAGCTCTCGGTGCCACATCTCGCAGCGGTGGGCCCGTCCGATGGCCTCGCCCGAGCCGGTGAGGAGCGCCTGGCGGGCGAGGAGTCCGCACGCGGCGCAGTGCGGTCGGAGCGACGCAAGGAGATTTTGCGCCAGCGCCGCGAGGAACTGGGCCTGAGCCAGGAAGACCTCGCCGCCCGGTTGCGGATCAGCGTGCGGGCCTACGGGAACTGGGAACGCGGCCTGGTCAAGGAATGGACTGACCGCAAGCTGCTCGCCCTGGCGGAAGCCCTGGAGATGAGCGAGCGGCAGTGCTTCTGGCTGTTCCGGGTCATGGTCGACCGCGACCCCCCGCCGACCTGGCGGGCCGCCGCGGACAGCCGGCTGCCCGACGACCCCGCACAGCGCGACTACCTGGTGGACTACGCCGCCCTCATGGAGGCCGTGCCCCACCCCTCCTTCCTGGTCGACCACCGCTGGGACGTCGCGCTCACCAACTCGGCCTTCGACCGCCTCTTCCAGTCGGTCCGACCCCACCCGACCGCCCTCCCCGACGACAACTTCCTGCGCTTCGTGCTCTTCCACCCCGACGCGGCCGCCGTGCTGGAGGACCACGAACCCGCCTGGTGCGTCCCGCTCATGGCCCAGTTCGCCGGCGCCCTCGAAGCGGCACCCGAGGACGAGGGCCTGCGCAGCATCCGCCAGGAGATCGCCCGGGACCCCTTCATGGAGGCCGCCTACCGGTACGGCGTCCCCCACTGGCTGAAGACCCACGGGTCCGAGGCCGCCGAGCGCGACGGCGCCGTCCGCACCGTCCGCCACTGGGACCCGCAGGCGGGCCTCGTCCGGTGCCGGATCGTGGCCGAATCCAGCCGGATGCTCGACGCCATGGGCCTGACCCGGATCACGCTGGTCCTCTCGTCCCCGCAGGGCCCCGCGGCCGGCCCGGCGCGCGGCGGCTCCGCCCCGCACCGGCAGGGCCCGAGGCTCCGCGCCGTCCCCTCGCTGGGCGACTGAGCCCGTACGCCGCCCCGCGCGGGGGACACTGGTGCCCTCACTGGTGCGCCGCCGACCGAATGCCGCGGATCGTGGCATCGGCGGCGGCACGTGGCGAAGGCGGTAGGGGCGTGCGGCTGACCATCCTCGGCGGGGGCGGATTCCGGGTTCCGCTCGTGTACGGAGCGCTGCTCGGCGACGGCGGCGAGGGCCGCGTCACGGACGTGGTGCTCCACGACGAGGACCCGGCGCGGCTCGCCGCCATGGCCCGCGTGCTCGCCGACCAGGCGGCCGCCGCCGAGGCGGACCCCCGCACCCCGCCCCCCGGCCCCGCCCCGGCCGTCACGGCCACCACCGACCTCGACGACGCCCTGACCGGCGCCGACTTCGTCTTCTCGGCGATCCGCGTCGGCGGCCTGGAAGGGCGCGCCGCGGACGAGCGGATCGCCCTGGCCGAGGGCGTGCTGGGCCAGGAGACCGTCGGCGCGGGCGGGATCGCGTACGGGCTGCGGACCGTGCCGGTCGCCCGCGCCATCGCGCGGGCCGTGGCGCGGCGGGCCCCCGAGGCGTGGGTCATCAACTTCACCAACCCGGCCGGCCTGGTCACCGAAGCCATGGCGGGGATCCTCGGCGACCGCGTCATCGGCATCTGCGACTCCCCGGTGGGGCTCGGTCGGCGCGTCACGCGGGTCCTCGGCGCGCGCCCCGAAGACGCCTGGGTCGACTACGTCGGCCTCAACCACCTGGGCTGGCTGCGCGGCCTGCGCGTCGGCGGCCGCGACGAGCTGCCGCGCCTGCTGGCCGACGCGAAGGCGCTGGAATCCTTCGAGGAGGGCCGGCTCTTCGGCGCCGAGTGGCTGCGCGCGCTCGGCGCGATCCCGAACGAGTACCTGCACTACTACTACTTCAACCGCGAGACCGTACGCGCCTACCGGGAGGCCCGGCAGACCCGCGGCGCCTTCCTGCGCGACCAGCAGTCCGGTTTCTACGGCGAGGCCGGCCGGCCCGGCCTCGCCCCCGGGGCGGCGCTGGCCGCCTGGGAGCGGACCCGGGCCGAGCGGGAGGCCACGTACATGGCGGAGAACCGCGAGGCGGCCGGCGCCGGCGGCCGCGAGGACGGCGACATGCAGTCCGGCGGCTACGAGAAGGTCGCGCTGGCGCTGATGCGGGCCATCGCCCGCGACGAGCGGAGCACGCTCATCCTCAACGTCCGCAACCGGTCGACGCTGTCCGTCCTCGATGCGGAGGCCGTCATCGAGGTGCCCTGCCTGGTCGACGCGAACGGCGCCCACCCGGTCGCGGTCGACCCGCTGCCGCTGCACGCGGCGGGCCTGGTGACCGCGGTCAAGGCCGTCGAGCGCGAGGTGCTGGCGGCGTCGGAGAGCGGCTCCCGCGCGGCCGCGGCGAAGGCGTTCGCCCTGCACCCGCTGGTGGACTCGGCCGCGGTGGCCCGGCGGCTGGTCGACGGGTACCGGGCCGTCCACCCGGGCCTGGCGTACCTGCGCTGAGCCGCGGCGGTCACTCGCCGGGAAGGGCCGTCGGGTAGGAGTGCGCGGGCACCTGCGGAAGTGCCGGGACGAGCTCCGGCCGCCAGGTGCGCAGGACGTGCGCGGACGGCGCGTACAGGGCCTCCGGGATGTCCGCGGGCGCGAACCACTCCCATGTGGTGATCTTGTGCGGTTCGGTCACCCGGGGTGTCCCCTCGGCGGCCGCGGCGACGGCCGAGGCCGTCAGCCGGGTCACACCGCCCTGCGCGTCGATGTGCACGCCGAGGATCCGGATGCCCGCCGGGTCCGCGCGCAGGGCCGTCTCCTCGGCCAGCTCCCGGGCCGCGGCCTGCTCGAAGCCCTCCCCGGGGTCGACCTTCCCGCCGGGCAGTTCCCACCGGCCGTCGTGCGCCCGGCCGAGGAGCACCCGGCCCGCCCGGTCGCAGACGACGAGCCCGACGCCGACGACGGCATTGGGGTGCGGGGCGGCGCGCTGGGGGCGTTCGGGGCGCGTGGTCATGGGACTGTCCCTCCTGGTGTCGTGTGGCTCCGACCAGTTTGCCGGGCCGGCAAAGGGGTGTGGCACGGCGCGGGCTTCGGGCGCACCCTCGCCCGCAGACCACGGGCGACGGGCGACGGGCGACGGGCGTCGCGTTCGGGCCGTGGCAACGACGCAGGGAGGAACGCATGGACACGGATGGCGGACGGGCGTACGACGTGGCGGTCGTGGGCGGCGGCGCCGCGGGGCTCGCCGGGGCGCTGACTCTGGCGAGGGCTCGGCGCACGGTGGTGGTGCTGGACGCGGGCAGTCCGCGCAATGCGCCCGCGGAGCACCTGCACGGCTACCTCGGGCGGGACGGGGCCGCCCCCGCGGAGCTGCTGGCGACCGGGCGCGCCGAGGCGGCCGCGTACGGCGCGGAGGTCCGGTCGGCCGCGGCGGGGACGGTGCTCGCGGCCGACCGGGCGGCGGAGGGCGGCTTCGTGCTGCGGTGCGCGGACGGTTCGTCCGTGCGGGCCGGGCGGCTGCTGCTGGCGACGGGCCTGGCCGACGAGCTGCCCGACGTGCCGGGGCTGCGCGAGCGGTGGGGAAGGGACGTGCTGCACTGCCCGTACTGCCACGGCTGGGAGGTCCGCGACCGGCCGATCGCCGTGCTCGGCGGGCACCCGCTCGCCGTGCACCAGGCACAGATGTGGCGGAACTGGAGCGACCGGGTGACGCTGCTCGCGCACACCCGGCGGCCGGGCGCGCAGGAGCGGGAGCTGCTCGCGGCGCTGGCCGTCTCCGTGGTCGAGGGCGAGGTCACCGGCCTGACCGTCGGCGCCGGGGGCCTCACCGGGGTGGCCCTGCGGGGCGGCCGGAGCGTGGAGTGCCGGGCGCTGGTGGTGGCGCCGCGGTTCTCCGCCCGCGCCGGGGTGGCCCGGTCGCTCGGGCTGCCGGTGACCGGCGTGGAGCGGGACGGGGTGCGGATCGGCACCTGCCTGGAAGCGGACCCGGCGACCGGCGCGACCGCCCTGCGCGGCGTCTGGGCCGCCGGGAACGTCACCAGCCCGACGGACCAGCTGGCCGCCGCGGCCGCGGCCGGGGTGCGCGCCGCCGTCGCGATCAACTCGGAGCTGATCGAGGAGACGACGCGGCAGGCCCTCGACGCCCATCGGGCCCGGCAGGCCCCCGGGGCGCAGTAGCCGGGCCGGGCCGGCCGGGCCGCCGGCGTCCGCCGCGCACACGGCGCGAACTGGCGTGCGGGTTTCGGGCGGAGGCCGCCCGCGCAGGCTCTGGGCGATCCGGCCGGTCTACGGGGGCGAGGCGCACATGGCACACGTGCTGGTCATCGGCGGAGGCGTCGCAGGCCTCGCCACCGCGCTGCTCGCCGCACGGCGGGGGCACACGGTGGAACTCTTCGAACGCGACACCCGGGCCCCGGGCACGGCCCTCGACCGGGATTCGTTCGGCTGGCACCGCCCGGCCGTCCCGCAGGCGGCCCAGCCGCACGTCCTCCTCGGCGCGGCCCGCACCCTCCTGCGGCGCGAGCTTCCCGACGTGTACGCGGAGATGCTGCGGCTCGGCGCCCGCGAGCGCAGCGAACTCGACTGGTTCGACCCACGGCCGCCCGCGCGGCCCGGAGACGACGACCTCGTCATGGTCCAGGCCCGCCGCATCGTGCTGGAGAGCGCCCTGGTCACGGCGCTGCGCGCGGAGTCCGGCGCGGTCCTGCACCACGGCGAGCCGGTCACCGGGCTGGAGGTGGAGCGGGCCGACGCGGCCGCGGCGGAGCCGACACGGGTGGCGGGCGTGGTGACCGCAGCCGGGACCCGCGCGGGGGAGCTCGTCGTGGACGCGGGCGGCCGGCGCGGCGGCGCGGAGCGGTGGCTGGCCGCGGCGGGCTGCCGGCCGCCGGCCGTGGAGCGGCACCGGACGGGGCTGGCGTACTTCTGCCGCTGGTACCGGCTGCCGGAGGGCGTGGGGGAGGGGCCGCGC
>NZ_RPSE01000311.1:0-7694 GCF_003949955.1 Streptomyces sp. WAC05292 | reverse complement strand
GCGCCCGGCCCCGCCCCCGATCCCGTACGGGACCCGTGGCGGGACCCCATGCGCCTGGCGCTGCGGGAAGCCGCACGGGCGGTGCCGGCCGGCGACGTGCCGGTCGGCGCCGTCGTGCTCGGCCCGGACGGCGAACTGCTCGCCACCGGGCACAACGAACGGGAGGCCGCCGGCGACCCGACGGCGCACGCCGAGGTGCTGGCGCTGCGCCGGGCGGCCGCCCGGCTCGGGGAATGGCGGCTTCCGGGGTGCACGCTGGTGGTGACCCTGGAGCCGTGCGTGATGTGCGCGGGCGCGCTCGTCCAGGCACGGGTGGCCCGGGTCGTGTACGGCGCGGCGGACGAGAAGGCGGGCGCCGCGGGCTCCCTGTGGGACCTCGTACGGGACCGCAGGCTCAACCACCGCCCGGAAGTGATCCGCGGGGTGCTCGCGCAGGAGTGCGCGCGGCAGCTGACGGACTTCTTCCGGGAGCTGTGAGCACACCCGGCGCGACCCTCCGCGGAATCGGATTTCGGAACTGGGCCGACCTTGGGCTAGGATCTCTCTCGGTAGCGTGTCCGAGTGGCCGAAGGAGCTCGCCTCGAAAGCGAGTATGGGGCAACCCATCGGGGGTTCAAATCCCTCCGCTACCGCTCCGATCGAGAGCCTCGTCCCGCAAGGGCCGGGGCTCTCGGCGGTTTCCGGGTGCGGAGGGCTTCGTACGGAGCGCCTCGTACGGGAGGGGCTCCCACCGGAGCGCTTCGCACCGGCTCCCCGGGCCGGACCCGTACTCCGCACCGGTGAGCAGGCGGCGCCCGCGGCGCCCGCCGCGTGACCGCACCGCCCGCCGGGCGTTGTCACGGCATGACCAAGACCCAGCGCATGCTCGCCGCCATCGCCCTCGCGGGGGCCGCCGCGGGACTCGCCGCACCCGCCGCCTCCGCCGCACCCGTGGCGCCCCTCACCCTTCCGGACCTGCCGCGTCCCGCGGGGATGCCGGAGGGGGCCGTTCCGGGCTCCGTCCAGGAGATCGGCGGGCAGCTCAACGAGCTGAACCAGCTGAACCAGCTGGCGGAGCTCCCGAACCACCTGGAGCCGGTCATCGCGCCCGCCGCCCCGGTACTGGGGCTGCTCGGCGCCATCCAGTAGCGCGCGGCGGGGCCGCGGGCCGGGACCCTGCCGGGGGAGGTGCGGTCCCGGCCCGCGGCGGACCCCACCGGGCCGGGCCCGCCGGCCTCCTGCCGCAACCGGCGGACCCGCCCCCATCCTGCGGGCCCGCGCCCGGCGCACGGCGCGGCAAAAGGCCCGCGGGGCGGGGCCATTGGTCCCGAAGGCCGGGCCTTCGCCCCGGACCGACCGGATAGACTCACCCGACCTGGCAGGACCGGTTGGGGAGGCCGACACCGCTGATGGAGACCAAGAAGATGATCACCGGAGGGCTCGTCGTCTTCGCGCTCTTCGTGATCATCACCCAGCCGGTCAAGGCCGCCGACATCGTGAAGATCGGCTTCCAGGGCATATCGGACGCCGCCCACGGCATCGGCGCGTTCATGACCGAACTCGTGACCTGAAACCCGTAAGCCGAGGCGGCCCTCCGGACCGAACGGCCCCCCACTCCTACGGGTGGGGGTTTTTGTGTGCCCCGCCCTCGTGGCGACTCCGCCAATAACGCCCCATTATGCCCAACTTGCCCTCAACACGGCGATATACGGTGCTTGCATACAGTGCACATGTGTTGTGATGCTATGACCGCTTTTGACGGATAGTTGATGTGGTTGACCTGAAGGGGTGGCGTGACCGTGCCGGCCAGTACTGCGCCTCAGGTGCCACCCCAGCAGGACCCGCAGCACGGCCCGGAGGAGGCCCCGGCGCCCCCGCGGCCGCAGAGCCGGGGCGCCGACACCCGGGCGCTCACCCAGGTCCTCTTCGGGCAGCTGAAGGGCCTCCAGCCGGGCAGCCGCGAGCACGAGCGGATCCGCGGCGCCCTCATCGAGGCGAACCTGCCGCTGGTGCGGTACGCCGCCGCCCGCTTCCGCAGCCGCAACGAGCCGATGGAGGACGTGGTACAGGTCGGCACCATCGGCCTGATCAACGCCATCGACCGCTTCGACCCGGACCGCGGTGTGCAGTTCCCCACCTTCGCCATGCCGACCGTGGTGGGGGAGATCAAACGATACTTCCGCGACAACGTCCGCACCGTGCACGTGCCGCGCAGGCTCCACGAGCTCTGGGTCCAGGTCAACGCCGCCACCGAGGACCTCACCACCCTCCACGGCCGCACCCCCACCACCCCCGAGATCGCGGAGCGGCTGCGGATCAGCGAGGACGAGGTGCTCTCCTGCATCGAGGCCGGCCGCAGCTACCACGCCACCTCGCTGGAGGCCGCCCAGGAGGGCGACGGCCTGCCGGGCCTGCTCGACCGGCTCGGGTACGAGGACCCCGAGCTCGCCGGCGTCGAGCACCGCGACCTCGTACGGCACCTGCTCGTGCAGCTGCCCGAGCGCGAGCAGCGGATCCTGCTGCTGCGCTACTACAACAACCTGACGCAGTCGCAGATCAGCGCGGAGCTCGGAGTCTCCCAGATGCACGTCTCGCGACTGCTCGCCCGGAGCTTCGCTCGACTCCGATCCGCAAACAGGATCGAGGCGTAACCGGATCGGGTGGAGATCCGCCGCAGGTTTCCCGACAGAACCGGCGCAATCCGCTCTATCGCTGGAGATATATGTCGACTTGGCGCTACAGCGCGTTGCCGACATGTGACATTCTGCTTGAACCGCGTTTGCCGCAGCCCCGGCTCCGGTATTCAGGTTGAGGCTGCGTTCCTCCGACGGGCGCGCCGTACGCGACCGTCCGCGACCTCAAGGGGGTGGCATGTCCGAAGACCAGGGCAGCTCCAAGGTGCTCACGCTCGTCAAGAGCGAGGCGCCGACAGCACCCGCGGTGCCCCACCGCTCGGAAGCCATCGACACCCGCACCCTCTCCCGCTCCCTCTTCCAGCGACTCGCCGCCCTGGACCCGGACAGCCCCGAACGGGCCTACGTGCGCGACACCCTGATCGAGCTGAACCTCCCGCTCGTGCGGTACGCCGCCGCCCGCTTCCGCAGCCGCAACGAGCCGATGGAGGACATCGTCCAGGTCGGCACGATCGGCCTGATCAAGGCGATCGACCGGTTCGACTGCGAACGGGGGGTCGAGTTCCCGACGTTCGCGATGCCGACCGTCGTGGGCGAGATCAAACGGTTCTTTAGGGACACCTCCTGGTCCGTGCGGGTCCCGCGGCGCCTCCAGGAGCTACGGCTGGCCCTCACCAAGGCGAGCGACGAGCTCGCGCAGCGGCTCGACCGCTCCCCGACCGTGCCGGAACTCGCCGCCGTGCTCGGGGTGTCCGAGGAGGACGTCGTCGACGGGCTGGCCGTCGGCAACGCCTACACCGCCTCCTCGCTCGACTCGCCCTCCCCGGAGGACGAGGGGGGCGACGGCTCCCTCGCCGACCGGCTGGGCTACGAGGACACCGCGCTCGAAGGGGTCGAGTACCGCGAGTCCCTCAAGCCGCTGCTGGCCAAACTCCCGCCCCGCGAGCGGCAGATCATCATGCTCCGCTTCTTCGCCAACATGACGCAGTCGCAGATCGGCGAGGAGGTCGGCATCTCCCAGATGCACGTCTCCCGGCTGCTGACGCGCACGCTCGCCCAGCTGCGCGTCGGGCTGATCGGGGACTGACGCCTCGCACCGTGCGGCCGCCGGGTCCGGGCCACTCCCGGACCCGGCGGCCGCACGCGTGTGCGTCGTCGGGGTGTACATCTGATGGGGCGTCAGCCACACTGCGGCGCGTGCCCGACGGATGCCCCAGGCCCGGAGCCGACCGCGCCCGCGCCCGCCGCCGCGCCCGCACCTCCGGTCGCGCGCCGGACGTGCGGGCCGCGGCTCTGCTCGCCCTGTGCGCGGCCGCGGCCTGCCTGGCCGGCTGCGCCGCCACCCCGGCCGGCGGCTACACGGCCACCGGAGCCGCGGCACCCGGGCCCGAGCGGCGCGCCGGGGACAACGTGGCCCCGCGGGGGCCGGTGGAGTTCCGGCGGCTCGGCGATCCGCCCCCGGCGGACGGGTCCGCACCCCCGCCGGGCGCGGCGGCCGGCGGGCAGGGCGGCGGGCAGGGCGGCCCGGGCGCCGGAGAGTCCGGGGGCGGCGCACCCGGCGGGCACGGCGGGGGCGCCACGCCTCCCCGCGGGCACGGAAGCCGGGCGCGGCCCGCTCCGGTACCCCCCGAGCCGGCGCCCGGAAGCCCGCCGGGCAGCCCGCGCCCTCCGGCCCCGGGCGCCTCGCCGCCTCCGGCGACCCCGTCTGCGCCGCCGCATGCGCCCGGGCCCTCGCCCGCGCCCGCGTACGTCGCCGTGGGCGACCCCGTCCGCGCGCCGGCGGCGGACCGCTGGTGCGAGCAGGTGACCGTCCGCATCGCCAACACGGGGGGAACGGCGGTCCGCTCCGGGACGCTCACCTTCGAGACGCACGTCATCGGCGCCCTCGGCATCGACTGGGCCACGGTCAGGACCAGCCGGCCCCTGCCCGCACCGCTGCCCGGCGGGACGGCGCGGACGCAGACGTACACGGTCTGCCTGGACGCGTGGCGCGTCCCCCTCGGCATGCACGTGGAGACCCGGCGGGCCACGGCCGCCTGGAGCTGAGCCGCTTTGGGGATTCCTTTACCGCCACACCCCCCGAATTCATTTGCCTGTAGCAACCAACCGCTTCTATGGTTGCCCGGAGCAACGACACTCGCGGAGGAGGAGGGCCAGGTGCCGACGCAGACCGCCCCGGCGGACCGCTACGAGGAACTGGCCCGACAGCTCGGCAGCATCGGCGCGGTCAAACGGGACCTCGCCCGCCTCCTCCCGCCGGACTGCCCCCCGGGCTCCGCAGCCGTCCTGACGATCCTCGACCGCCACGGCGAAATGCGGCTCAGCCGCCTCACCGACCTCATGGGCATCGACATCTCCGTGACCAGCCGCCACGTCGCCCATGTCGCCGACCGCGGCTGGATCACCCGGGACGCCGACCCCGGAGACGGCCGCTGCCGCATCCTGCGGCTCACGCCCGCCGGCGCCTCCCTCCTGGCCGAGATCGGCGCCCGGTACACCGGTGCGCTGGCCGGAGCCCTGGCCGACTGGTCCGCCCACGACGTCGACGCCCTGTGCTCGCTGCTGGCCCGGCTCCGGACGAGCGTCCGGACGGGCCTCCGGCAGAGCCCCTAGACCCAGACGAAGGAACCCCCATGACCACCACCACACCCGCACGGGTGGAGGGAGGCGGCCCGTCGCAGGCCCCGTCCGGCCAGGCGCCCGCCGGCGCCGCTCCCGCGCCGATGACCCACCCGCAGATCATGAAGGCACTCTCCGGGCTGATGCTCGGCATGTTCGTGGCGATCCTGTCCTCGACGATCGTCTCCAACGCCCTCCCCCAGATCATCAGCGAGCTCGGCGGCACCCAGTCCTCCTACACCTGGGTCGTCACCGCCGCCCTGCTGTCGATGACCGCCGCGACCCCGCTGTGGGGCAAGCTCGCCGACCTGTTCAGCAAGAAGCTGCTGGTCCAGCTGGCCCTCGTCGTCTACGTGCTCGGCTCCGTCGTCGCCGGGCTCTCCCAGAACACCGGCATGCTCATCGCCTGCCGCGTCGTCCAGGGCATAGGCGTCGGCGGCCTGTCCGCCCTCGCGCAGATCGTGATGGCCGCCATGATCTCCCCGCGCGAACGCGGCCGGTACAGCGGCTACCTCGGCGCCGTCTTCGCCGTCGCCACCGTCGGCGGCCCGCTGCTCGGCGGCGTCATCACCGACACCGACTGGCTGGGCTGGCGCTGGTGCTTCTACGCCGGCGTCCCCTTCGCCGTCGTCGCGCTCGTCGTCCTGCAGAAGACGCTCCGGCTGCCCGTCGTCCGCCGCGCCGACGCCAAGGTCGACTGGCTCGGCGCGGTCCTCGTCAGCGGAGCCGTCTCCCTGCTGCTCATCTGGGTCACCCAGGCCGGCGACTCCTACGACTGGATCTCCTGGACCACCCTGGCCATGACCGGCGGCGCCGCCGTCCTCGGCCTGCTCTTCGTCCTCGCCGAGAGCCGCGCCGCCGACCCGGTCATCCCGCTGCGGCTCTTCCGGAACAAGACCATCGCCCTCGCCTCGGCCGCCTCCCTGTTCGTCGGCATCGCGATGTTCTCCGGCACCGTCTTCTTCAGCCAGTTCTTCCAGCTGGCCCGCGGCGAATCCCCCACGATGTCCGGCATCCTGACCATCCCGATGATCGGCGGGCTGTTCGTCTCCTCCACCGTCTCCGGCCAGGTGATCACCAAGACGGGCCGGTGGAAGGGGTGGATCGTCTCCGGCGGCGTGCTCCTGACCGCGGGCCTCGGGCTCCTCGGCACCCTGCGCCACGACACCCCGTACTGGCACATCGCCGTCTACATGGCGCTCACCGGGCTCGGCCTCGGCATGATGATGCAGAACCTCGTCCTCGCCACCCAGAACCAGGTGGCGCCCGGCGACCTCGGCGCGGCCAGCTCCGTCGTCACCTTCTTCCGCTCCCTGGGCGGCGCCGTCGGCGTCTCGGCGCTCGGCGCGCTCATGGCCCACCGGGTCAGCCACTACGTGGAGGAGGGGCTGGCCGCCCTCGGCCCGAAGGCGGCCGCGATGGGCCACGGCGGCACCGCGGGCGGCGGCATCCCCGACCTCGACGCCCTGCCCGCGCCGCTGCGCGCGGTCATCGAGTCCGCGTACGGGCACGGCGTGGGCGACGTGTTCCTCTACGCCGCCCCTTCGGCCCTCCTCGCGCTGCTCCTGGCGGTGTTCATCAAGGAGGTCGCGCTGAAGTCCGGGCCGGCGGAACACGGTTCGGCGCCCTCGGCGCAGGAGCAGTAGGGGCGCGGCCGCGGCTGCGGCCCGCCTGCGGGGCTACCGGGCTGCGGGACCGGGCCCCTGCCTCGGCCGAGCCGCGGCGGCCGTCGCCGAGATGCCCGCGATCAGCACGTCGAGGGCCCGGGAGAAGTCCCCCTCCGGGACCGGCCGGGCGGGGCCGCCGCAGCCGCGCAGGAACTGCCGTACGGCCAGGTGGGCGCCGGCCCGGCCGGCGTCGTCCAGTCCGGCGGAGTCCAGCAGCCGGTCCAGGGCCGCGTCGAGGGCGCGGGCGTGCGGACCGGGGTGCGGATACGCGGCCGCCAGCGGGGCCACCCACGGATGGTCGGCCAGCACCTGGCGGTAGCCGCGGGCCAGCATCCGCAGCCGGTCCGGCCAGCCCTCGCGGCCCGCACCGCCCCGGGGAGGGGCCGGAAGCTCGCCCAACGCCCGGTCCAGGGCCAGTTCGAGCAGGTCGTGCTTGGTGTCGACGTACCAGTACAGGGACATCGCGGTGACCCCGAGCCCGGCCGCGAGCCGCCGCATCGAGAACCGGGCCGGCCCGTCCGCGTCGAGCAGCCGGACGGCGGCCGCCGCGATCCGCTCCCGGCCGGCGGCGGACCCGCCCTCGCCCCGGCGCCGCGCGGGTGCGGTCGGCCTGCCGGCGATCCACACGCTGGTCCCGTCGCCGTCTTCTCCGGGTTCGGCCGCGGTCGCCACGGGGCACCTCCTCTCGGCAGCGGGCCCTGCACACGGAGCCCGGCCGCCATCGCGATGCTAGGGGGTGCTCCGGGCGGCTCCGGCGGGATCAGGACGCGCCGAAGGCGGGGCCCGTCGCGGGGGC
>NZ_RPSE01000310.1:0-7701 GCF_003949955.1 Streptomyces sp. WAC05292 | reverse complement strand
CCCTGAACCGGCGCGGGGGCGGCCGGCGGGGAGGGGGCCGCCCCCGCGCCGGTTCAGGGAGCCGGGAACTCCCCCGTCCACCAGGCGGCGGTCGCCGCGGGGAGGACGCCGTCCGGGCAGGGGCCGCTGGCCAGCAGCGGCGCCCCGGGGACGGGGGCGGGGACCGGCTCGGTGCCGAAGTTGACGGCGCAGACCAGGCCGTCGCCGCGGACGACGGCGAGGACCTGCGGCGGGGCGTCCAGCCAGCGCAGGGTGCCGTCGCCGAGCTGGGGCAGGCTGCGGCGCAGCTGGAGGCCGTCGCGGTAGAGGTGCCAGAAGGAGCGGGTGTCTGCGAGGGCGCGGTCGGTGGCGTGCTCGGCGAACCACTCGGGCTGCGGCAGCCACGGCCGGGCGCCGTCCGCGGCCTGCGTGAAGCCGAACGGGGAGGCGTGCCCGGACCAGGGCAGCGGCACCCGGCAGCCGTCCCGGACGTGCTTGCGGCTGCCGGTGCGGCGGAAGATCGGGTCGGTGAGGACCTCGTCGGGCAGGTCGAGGACCTCGGGGAGGCCGAGCTCCTCGCCCTGGTAGACGTACGCGGCCCCGGGCAGGGCGAGCATCAGCAGGGCGGCGGCGCGGGCGCGGGCGGCTCCGAGCCCGCTGCCCTCGACGCCCGGCTCGCCGGCGTAGCGGGTGACCGTGCGGACCTGGTCGTGGTTGTTGAGGACCCAGGTGACGGTGGACCCGGTGCCGGCGATGTCCCGCATCGCCTCGGAGATCGTCGAGCGGAAGGCGTCCGCGTCCCAGGGGGCGCTGAGCAGGTCGAAGAAGAACGCCTGGTGGAGCTCGTCGGGGCGGACGTACTCGGCGTGCTCGCGGGCGGTCGGCACGGAGACCTCGCCGACGAGGAGCCGCTCGTGGCCGTCGCGGGCGGTGTACTCCTCGCAGACGGCGCGCCAGCGGCGCCACACGCCGTGGACCTCGGGCTGGTTCCAGGCGAGCTGGTTGACGGCGTCGCGGGCGCGCTCGTCGGCCTCGGGGTCGTCGGAGTCGGGCAGCTCGGGGTGCTTGAACAGGCCGGCGGCGACGTCGATGCGGAAGCCGTCGACACCGCGGTCCAGCCAGAACCGCAGGATCCGCTCGAAGTCGTCGCCGACGGCCGGGTTCCGCCAGTTCAGGTCGGGCTGCTCGGGAGTGAACAGGTGCAGGTACCACTCGCCGGGGGTGCCGTCCGGGCCGGTGGTCCGGGACCAGGCGGGGCCGCCGAACATGGCGCGCCAGTTGTTCGGCGGCTCCGCGCCGTCCGGGCCGCGGCCGGGGGCGAAGTGGAAGCGGGAGCGGGCCGCGCTGCCGGGGGCGGCTGCGAGCGCCTCGCGGAACCAGGGGTGCTCGCTGGAGCAGTGGTTCGGAACGATGTCGAGGAGGACGCGCAGGCCGAGGCGGCGGGCGTCCGCCGTCAGCCGGTCGAACTCGGCGAGGTCGCCGTAGACGGGGTCGACGCCGCAGTAGTCGGCGACGTCGTAGCCGTGGTCGTGCTGCGGCGAGGGGTAGAAGGGGCTGAGCCAGATGCCGTCGACGCCGAGCTTCCTGAGGTAGGGCAGCCCGGCCCGGACGCCGGCCAGGTCGCCGATGCCGTCCCCGGTGCTGTCGAGGAAGCTGCGGACATAGACCTGGTAGATCACCGCGTCGCGCCACCAGGCATCGGGGGCGGCGGCTGAGCGGGAGGGGAGGCCGGAGTCGGCCGGAAGGGTGCTGAGCATCTCGCGTCGACCTGTTTCTGCTGAATGCGAGAGCGCCCTAGATCAGGTGCGCTGTTATGCATGCATGTTAAGTAGCAGCGACCGGAAGGTGTCAACGGTGTGTCCAGAAACCGGCGGTGAGATGGGGGTTTTGCCCCTGTAAGGGCTTGATCTGCCGCGCGAAAAACGAAGGGCGACTACTTAACATGTAAGTAGTCGCCCTGGAGGAGGTGCGGATGACGGGGAGTGCCGCCCGCCGGCTGCGGCGGCCGCGGCGGCCGCCTCTGTCAGCCCTTGCGGGTGAGCGCGTCGAGCTCGCGCGCCAGCCGCGCGACGGCCTGCTCGGGCGTCTGACGCAGTGCGAGCAGGTCCTGCGCCACGGCCTGGACCGCGATGCTCACCTGGTCGTAGCGGGGGCTCTTGGGCCGCGGCACGGCCGACATCACGCTCTCGCGGAGCACCGGCAGGTACGGGTACGCGCGCACCAGCTCGGGATCCTCGTACAGGGCGGCCCGCACCGGCGGCAGCGCCCCCTCGGTGAGGACCTTGCGCTGCACCGGTTCGCTGGTCAGGTAGGAGATCAGGTCGGCCGCCGACGCGGGATGCCGCGAGCGGCTGCTGACCGCGAGGTTGGAGCCGCCGAGGACGCTGGTGCCCGGCCCGTCGGGCCCGGGCAGCGGCACGGCGCCGAAGCGGCCCGCGACCTTCGAGTCCGGCCCGCTCGCCTCCGCGTACACGTACGGCCAGTTCCGCAGGAAGAGCAGGCGGCCGTCCTGGAACGCCCGCCGGGACTCCTCCTCCTTCCAGCCGAGCGCGTCGCGGGGGATCCAGCCCTCCCGGACGCCGTCGGCGAGGAACCGCAGGCCGGCCCGCGCGGCGGGCGAGTCGACGGCCACCTGCGCGCCGTCGTCGCGCAGGACGGCCCCGCCGGCCGAGTGCACGGCCTCCGTGACGTTGACGGTGAGCCCCTCGTACGGCAGGAACTGGCCCGCATAGCCGTCGAGCCCGTGCCGCGGGGCGACCTCGGCCGCCTGCCGGGCCAGCTCCGCCCAGGTGCCCGGCGGCTTCTCGCCCTCCCGCTCCAGGACGTCCTTGCGGTAGTAGAGCAGTCCGGCGTTGGTGACGTAGGGGACCGCGTACAGCCGGCCCTCGAAGGTGGCCGTGTCGACGACCGGGCGCAGGAAGGACCCCAGCGGGAAGCGGTCGCGCGGCAGCGGGGCGATCCAGCCGGCGGCGGCGAACTCCGAGGTCCAGGCGACGTCGATGTTGAGCACGTCGAAGCGGCTGCTGCCGGAGCGCAGTTCGCTGGTCATCTGGGCGCGCGTCTCGTCCGCGGACTCGGGCAGCTCGACGAGGGTGACGCGCTCACCGGGGTGCTGCTCGTTCCACTCGTCGAGGAGCGGGGAGAGGTAGTCGGTGAGGTCGCCGGCCGTCGCGAGCGTCAGCGGCCCGCGGGCCGGCGCCTGCGCGCCGGCGTCGCCGCGGGCGCCGAAGCCGGCGTACCCCGCGAGCACCACCGCCGCGACCAGGAGAGCCCTGCCCGCGGCACGCATCCACCGCACAGGTTCCTCCCAGTACACGATCCGGCTGCGTCGCCGACCAGTACGGCCTATATATACCTGTTAGGCATGGGCGATACTAGACGCCCAGGCAGGGCGGGGCGGGCGGCGGTGCCACCGGACCGCTGCAGGGGTCAACGGTCGGCCAAGGTGCGGGAAGGAGGGGGGAGCGCGTGCGTCTGCCGCTCCTGGCACTCCTGACCCGCGGCCCCGCCCACGGCTACGAGCTCAAGCAGGACCTTGAGAAGCTCCTGGGCGCCGCGTACCCTCAGCCGAACGTGGGCCAGGTCTACGTCACCCTCGGACGGCTGGAGAAGAGCGGCCTGATCGAGGGCGAGGACGTCGAGCAGTCGGGCCGGCCCAACAAGCGCACCTACCGGCTGACGGACGCCGGGCGCGAGGCGGTGCTCGCCTGGTTCGAGGACACCGCCGAGGAGCCCCGGGTACGGGACGAGTTCTTCATGAAGCTCGCCCTCGCGCCGCAGTCGGGGATGGCCGATCCGATCGCGCTGATCAACCGGCAGCGGCGGCAGTACCTCAACACCATGCGGGACCTGTCGAAGCTGGCCGCTGCCGAGGACCGCGACAACAAGATCTCCCAACTGCTGATCGAGGGCGCCATGCTGCACCTCCAGGCCGACCTCGACTGGCTGGAACGCTGCCAGGAGGAGCTGGAATGAGCGACGACGCCGCCGGCGGCGCTCCTGCCGCGCCCGGGCCCGCGCCGGAGCCCATCGTGCGCGCCGAGGGCCTGACCAAGACGCACCACGGCGAGGGCGCCCCCGTGCACGCGGTGCGCGGGGTGGACCTGACCGTCCGGCCGGGCGAGTTCGTCGCGGTCACCGGGCCCTCCGGAGCGGGGAAGTCCACGCTGCTGCACCTGATCGGCGGGCTCCAGCGCCCGGACGGCGGGAAGCTGTGGATCGGCGGGCAGCGCGTCGACACCTTCCGCGAGGCCCGCTGGGCGGTCCTGCGGCGCCGCAGCATCGGCGTCGTCTTCCAGTTCTTCAACCTGGTCTCCAACCTGACCGTCGCCGACAACGTCGAACTGCCCGCCCTGCTGGCGGGCGCCTCCCCGAAGGCGGCGCGGGACTCGCGGGCCGAGCTCCTGGCCGAGCTGGGCCTGGAGGGCCGGGAGCGGGCGATGCCGGGCGAGCTGTCCGGCGGCGAGCAGCAGCGGGTCGCGCTCGCCCGCGCACTGGTCAACCACCCCGCCCTGCTGCTGGCCGACGAGCCGGCCGGCAGTCTCGACAGCAAGGGCACCCGCGAGGTGCTGCGCCTGCTCTCCCGCTTCCACCAGCGCGGCCAGACGATCGTGATGGTGACGCACGACGCCCGCATGGCCAGCGCCGCCGACCGCGTCATCAGCTTCTTCGACGGGCGCATCGCCGACGACGCGCGGCTCGGCGGCGGCCGCCGCGAGAAGCCCGGCGGCGTCTCCCGCGTCCTGGACCTGAAGGAGTGACCGTGCGGGCCACGCTGCGCTGGGCGCACGCCGACTTCCGCGCACACCGCGGCGAAGCCCTCTTCGTCGTCCTCGCCAGTGCCGGGATCATCGCCTCGCTGCTGCTGGCCGGGGCCCTGTTCGGGTACGCGGCGAACCCCTGGCAGCGGATCTTCAACCAGTCCCAGGGCGCCCACGTGTGGCTGCACACCCGGCCCGCGGCCGGCGCCCCGGCCGGAGCGGACGCCGCCGACGCGGAGGCACTGTCCGGACTGGACGGGGTCGCCGCGCTGTCGGGGCCCTTCCGCACGGCCGCCGCGACGGCCGAGTCGCGCGGTACGCGGGCCCCGCTGACGCTGCGCGCGGCCGGGGCGGAGCCCCCGCACACGGGCCGGCCGCTCGTCACCGCGGGCGGCTGGCTGCCCGCCGCCGAGGACGGGGGCCCGCCGGCCGGGGCCGTCGTCCTGGAGCGGGCCCTCGCGCGGGCACTGTGGGCCGAGCCGGGCGACACCGTGCGCCTCACCGGGGCGGACGGCGCCCCGCACGCCCTGCGCGTGGCCGGGATCGCCGAGACCGCCGAGACCCGCTACCGGCCCGGCGGCGCGCCCGGCCTCGGCTGGGTGTCCCCCGCCACGCTCGACGCGGTCGCGGCCGGGCAGGTCGGGCAGAGCGTCGGGCTGCGCCTGGCGGACCCCGCCGACACCGACTTCACCGTGCAGCGCGCCGTGACCGTCCTCGGCGCGGACCGGGTGGCGCAGGTCGCCAAGTGGCAGCAGGCGCGGGCGGAGGCCGGCGGGGACGACCGCCTCCTCGGGCAGGTCTTCGCCGTGTTCGGGGTGGGTGCGCTGCTCGCGGCGGCCCTCGCCGCGTCCGGGGCCATCGCCGCCCGGGTCCGGGGGCAGCTGCGGGACATCGCCGTCCTCAAGGCCGTAGGGTTCACGCCCGGGCAGGTGACCCGCGGGTTCCTCGTGCAGCACCTGGCCTTCGCCGTCCTCGGCGTGGCCCTCGGCACGGCCGCGATCGGCCTGCTGGGCGCCCGGATACCGGGCCGGATCGGGGAGGCCGCACAGGTGTGGCCGGACCTGCCCGGCCACACCGCGCTGATGATCGGCGTCCCGTGCGGGGCGGTGCTGCTGATCGCCGCCGCCACCGGGCTGTCGGCGTGGCGGGCCGGGCGCGTACCACCGGTGCCGGTGGCGCGGGCGGCGCTGCCGTCCGCGGCTCCGATGACGGCGCTCGGCCGGCGGGCGCTCGGCCTGCGGGTGCCGCCCGCGCTGGTACTGGGCTGGCGGGCGGCGTTCCCGCGGCGGGGCAGGACGCTCGCCGCGGTGGCCCGGCTCGCCCTGCCGCTGGCCCTGGTCACCGTCGCCCTCGTCGCGTGGTCGACGCTGGACCAGTTCCGCAGCCGGCCCGCGCAGGTCGGCCTGGCGGCCGCCCTCACCGTGCGGGCCCCGCAGCCCGCCGGGCCGTCCGACGCCGAAGCGGAGCGGCTCCTGGCCGCCGTGCCCGGGGTGTCCTCGGTCCATCCGGGCGCGGAGATGGCGGCGCTCGTCCCGGGGCAGACCGGCACGATCACCCTCCGCGGGCTGGGCTCCGCCCGCGAGCCGTACCCGTCCGCGGTGGTGGAGGGCCGCGCCGCCGGCGGGCCGGACGAGGCCGTGGCCGGTCAGGGGCTGCTGGACCTGCTCGGGGTGCGGGTCGGGGACTGGGTGCGGATGACCGTCGCGGGGCGGCCGCAGATCCTCCACGTCGTCGGCCGGACCATCGAGCCGGAGTCCGGGGGCCGGGTGATCACCACGACGATGGACACGCTGCGCGAACGGGATCCGCACCTGCGCCCCGACCACCACGCCCTGGTGCTGCGCGACGGCGCCGACCCGCGGGAGGTCCGGGACGCCGTCGACCGCGCGGCGGCCGGGACGCTGGAGGTCCGGCAGGCCCCCAGCCCCGTCGAGGGGCTGGAGCCCGCCCGCGCGGTGATCGCCGCGCTGGTCGGGGTACTGGCGCTGATCGGGCTGACGGAGGTGCTGACGCTGGTCAGCACGGGCGTCCGGGACCGCGGCCGGGACCTGCTGGCGCTGAAGGCGATCGGGCTGACGCCCCGGCAGATCAGCGCGACGATCGTGACGGCCGCAGTGCTGACCGCCCTGGCGGCCGCACTGGCGGGGATGGCGGCGGGCGCCCTCTGCGGCGTCCTGCTGGTCGACCTGCAGGCCGCGTCAAGCGGTATCGGCGCGGGCATCGCCCGCCTCCCGCAGCCGCCGGTCCTGGCGGCTGTCGCGGCCGCGGCGGTCCTCGGGGCGGCGGCCGCGGCCGTCCTCCCCGCGACCCGCACGGCGCGCCGGCGCCTGGCGGACTCCCTCAGCGAAACCCTCTGAAACCCGGCAGCCCCGGATGGTTCCGTGACATACGTCACGGACCTCAGGCGGGCCGCGCCGGCTCGCCCGCCGAGCCGAGTGATTGACATATCGCTATTTGTCCGTTTTGGCGGCGACATTCCTCTCTCCTGCGTAAAAGGGAATTCACGGCGACCGGGCTCCTCGCCGGGACTGCACTGTTCAGAGCAGTTCCTGGCAGGCCGTCAGACCGCCCCGCACACTCGGCGCCTCGGGCAATACATGATCGCAGGCGTATTTCAAGCCGCGTTCCGGATCTCCCCCGGAAACGGATTGGGGGAACTTGCCAGCGCGTTGCCGGTCTTCTGAGAATGGCGACTCCTCCGGCGCCGGGTTCCGTCACCGCCGCCGGAAGCTTCGCGATCACCGAATGAGGTCACATGCAGAAGCACCGGAAGAAGAAAACGCACTACAGGAAAATAGCCGTCGCCGTCGGCGCCGCGGGAATACTGGGCGTGCCGACCGCGGCCATGGCCTGCTTCGACACGCAGGACGCGCCCCGCCCCCGGGCCGCCGAACGGCACGAGTCCCGCACCTGGCAGCACACCGCCGCCGAGGCTGCCCCCGCCGCACCCGAGGCCCCCGAG
>NZ_RPSE01000030.1:0-34110 GCF_003949955.1 Streptomyces sp. WAC05292 | reverse complement strand
GATGCGGACCCGGCCCCCGCCGCCGGCGACGGCCGGGTCCGCATCGACCCCGCGCGGCGCACCGCCGAGGTGGGGGGACGCGTACTCGACCTGACGTACCTGGAGTTCGAGCTGCTGGCGCACCTGGTGGCGCATCCGCACCGCGTGCACACCCGGGACCAGCTGGTGACGACGGTGTGGGGGTACGGGCACGTCGGCGACGGCCGGACCGTCGACGTGCACGTGGCCCGGCTGCGCCGCAAGCTGGGCGCCGCCCACCGGGGCGCGATCCAGACGGTGCGCCGCGTCGGCTACAAGTACGCCCCCGCCCCCTGACCGACGGCAGCGGGCCCGCACTCCCCCCTGTGGAGTACGGGCCCGCACGGTGCCGGGGCGGGAAGGCCCCAGCCGGCGGCCTTAGCCGGCGGCCCCGGCCCCTGCCCCGGCTTCCGCCTTGGCGCGGCGGCCGGCGAGGGCGCCGAGCAGCATGTCGACCGCGAGGAACGCGACGAGGCTGAGGCCGAGCAGCGGCACGAACCAGCCGACGGCGGCGGTCGCGGCGGCGAGCGGCAGCAGCAGCGTCACGGGCAGCTTGCGCCAGGCGCCGCGCGGCTGGGCGCGGCCGGCTGCGAGGGCGCGGTCCTTGGTGGGCCTGCGCAGCCACCACATGCGGTACCCCCAGAAGATCAGCAGCATGACCGCGAGGGCGAGGGCCGCGAGGGCGATCTGGTTGGCGAGCCCGAAGGTCTGGCCCATGTGGAGGTCGATGCCGAAGCGGGTCAGCTTGGCGAGGAGCGGGTACTCGGAGAAGCTCAGGACGTCCATGACGCGCCCGTCGGCGGGGTCGATGGCGACGGTGTCGAGGTGGACCGGGAATTCGCGGTCCTTCTCCTTGACGACGTAGCCCTGGCCCTTCGCCGGCAGGGTGACCTGCAGCCATTCGGTGGCGCCTGCCTCGCGCGCGGCGGCGACGGCCCGGTCGATGCCGATGTCGGCGGTCTGGGGCGCGGGGGGCATCTCCATGTCCTCGGTCATGACGTGCCCGGCGTGTTCGTCGCCGCCGGCGGCCTGGCCCGGGGTGAGGGAGGCCGCGACGGACGGGGTGGCTCCGCCGAGGCGGTCCTGGAGCTGTCCGATGTTCTCGCCGGCGTACTTCGACCAGGTCAGGCCGGTCGCGGAGAGGGCGACGAGGCCGAGGGCGGCCCACAGGCCGACGGTGCCGTGCCAGGAGAGGGTCTTGCGGCGGCCGGTGGCCTTGCGGTCGGGGAGGACGAGGCGGGTCTTCCTCGTGCGGCGGCGGCCGATCCAGAGGGCGGCGCCGCCGAGGGCGACCACCCACAGCCAGCTCGCGGCGAGTTCGCTGTAGTTCCGGCCGAACTCGCCGAGCTGGAGGCTGGCGTGGAATTCGCTGAGCCAGGCGCGCAGCGGGAGGGCGTCGCCCTTCGTGGTGAGCGCGCCGTCGACCTGGGCGGTGTACGGGTCGACGAAGACGGTGCGGGTCTCCCCTTCGGCGAGGCCCGGCGCCTCCATGATCACGCGTGTGGTGGCCTCGGCGTCGGGCGCGGGCCACACGGCGACGACCTTGCCTTCGGGTTCGGCGTGCCGGGCGGCGGCGACCTGGGTGCTGAGCGGTACGGCGGCCTCGCCGACGCGGTCGACGGTCAGCTCGTCCGCGTAGATGATCTTCTCGGCCTGCCAGGAGCCCGCGTACAGCAGGCCGGTGGCGGCGGCGAGGAACAGCAGCGGGGCTATGAGGAGGCCCGCGTAGAAGTGCATGCGCAGCAGGAGCGGCCGCAGGGCCGCCCAGCCGCCGGGCTTCGGCTCGGGGCCGGGCCGGTCGGCGGCCGACCGGTCGGCCGCCGCGGGGGTTCCGGCCCCGGCCCCGGCCCCGGCTGCGGCTGCGGCTGCGTCTCCGGTTTGGGTGTCGTTTGGGGTTTCGGGCTGGGCGTCGGCGGCGTCCGCGGTGCGGGCGGCGGCGCCTTGGGCCTCGTCGAGAGACATGGGTGTCCTGTTCGTGTGGCGAAGACATGGGGGAACCGGCCCCCTGTCTCGCCCCGCCCTGCCTCCCCGCATGGCGGGAGGCGCGCTGGTCAGGCGCGGGCGGCACGGCCGGGGGCCGTGAAGGTGGTGCCGAGGGCACTGCCGGGCCGGCGGGGCGGTCCGCGGCGGACGAGGGCGTGGGCGTGGACGGCACCGCGCAGCCGGCGCGGCGCCGTGTGCGCGGGTCGCCGGGGTGCGGGCGGCCGCGGGGTCAGGGCGGCGCGTGGCCGTACGAGGGCCAGGGCGCGGACGAGCGGGCGGGCGGCGTGGACGGCGGCGGCGCCGAGGGCTGCGGCGAGCCGGAAGACGGCGGCCTCGCCGCGGGCGAGCCAGGCGGCGCACAGGAGTGCGGCGAGCAGGTGGGCGGCGGCCATGCCCAGCCCGCCGTGCCCGGCGGCGTCGGCCAGGCGGCCGGCGGCGTCGGCGAGGGAGGTGCCTCCGGCGGCGAGGGCATCGGCGCCCGCGGCGGCGTGCGGGTCGGGGGCTCCGGCGGGCAGGACCGTGCCGTGGAGGTGCTGGTGGCCGGGCATCGGCTCGGCCGGGGCGGGGGCGGCGGCGTGGTGGTGGCCGGCGGCGCTGCCGGAGAAGGCGAGGTGCAGGGCTGCCTGGGCGGCGAGCAGGGCCGCGCCGATCGGGAGGGGGCCGCGGCGGCGCCCGGCGGCGAGCCAGGCGAGTGCGCCGGTCGCGGCGAACGCCGCCAGCAGGCCCCGGGGTGGTATGTCGGCGCCGGACATCAGGGCGTGCCCGGCGGCGCCCAGGGCGGTGCACACCGCCGCGAAGAGCGCGGCTCGTGCGGCGCGCAGGGGCGCGGGTTCACCTGACATGGCCGGAACATGCTCGCACAACCTGCCGCCGAGGCGGAACGCCTGCTACCGGACCCGGCGGAGCGCGCCGCGGGCCGTTGGCCGATCATGGGCGGATGAATCCGACGCCTTTGCCGGGGCCGGTGCCGGCGCGGGGTCCGCGCCCCGCGCCCGGGCCGTCGCCGGCCGCCGCCCGGCCCGCGCCCGCACCGAGCCCGGCCGTGTCCCCGTACGGCCTGCCGCCCGCCGGGGTGCCGGGGGCGTGGCCGGGGCTGCTGCCCGGTGCGTGGCGGCAGCGGCTGCCGGCCCTGGGCCCCCTGCCGCTGGGCGGGGCCGCGTACACGGTCGGCGTGCAGCTCGGGGCGTACGCGCTGGCCGCGCTGGAGGCCCCGGGGCGGGAGCGGCTGCTGCGCGGCTGCTCGACGAACGTCGACAACCTCGCCGCGGGCCGCTGGGAGACGCTGCTGAGCAGTGCCCTGGTGGTCGAGGAGCCGCTGCCGCTGCCGTACGCGCTCCTGCTGGTCGCGGTGCTCGGGTACGCGGAGTACGCGTACGGGGCCTGGTGGACGGCCGGGGTGTTCCTGTTCGGGCACGTCACGGCGACGCTGCTGGTATACGGGGCGCTGCGGGGCCGGGCCGGGCCGGAGACCCGGCGGGCCCTGGACGTGGGGACCAGCTACGGGTTCAACGCGGTGCTCGGCGCGCTGACGTCGGCGCTGCCGCGCGGGCCGGTCCGCACGGCGACCCGGGTGGGGCTGCTGGCGGCCGCCGCGCAGCCGGTGCTGCGGCGCGGGCGGACGTTCACGGACGCCGGGCACCTGGCGGCGCTCGGGATAGGGGTCGGGCTGTCGCTCGCCTTCGATTACCTCTCCACCCGAAAAACACTGAAAATCGGATAAACCAGCACTAGCCGACCGAAGCTTTCCCCCTTCCTGCCGACCGACCCCCGGAGCCGCCCGATGACCGCCACCGCAACGCCCTCCACCACCGTCGCCAACCTCCGCGACCTCGGCGGCACCCCGCTGGCCGGCGGCCGTACCGTGCGGCCTGGCCTGGTGCTGCGCTCCGGTCAGCTCGACCGGATGGACGTGGCCGCCGACCCGGTGGTGGCCGCCCTCGGCCTGCGCACGGTCATCGACTTCCGGACGGCCGTGGAGCGCGCGGACCACCCGGACCGGATACCGCCGGGTGTGCGCCTGGTGGTGGAGGACGTCCTGGCGGACAAGGTGAGCGCGGGGCGGATGCCCGCCGCGTCGCAGCTGAAGGACCTGCTGTCGGATCCGGCGCTGGCGGAGGAGCACCTGGGCGGCGGCAAGGTCGCGGTGCTGTTCGCCGACATCTACCGGTCGCTGGTGAGCCTGCCGTCGGCGCAGGCCGCGTACCGGACGCTGCTGACGGAGCTGGCGGACCCGGAGGCGGGCCCGCTGCTGTTCCACTGCACGGCCGGGAAGGACCGTACGGGCTGGGGTGCGACGGTGCTGCTCGCGCTGCTCGGCGCCGACGACGACACCCTGATGGCCGAGTACCTGTCGGTGAATCCGGCCGTCCGGCAGGCCTTCGCCCGGATGATCGAGGGCTTCACCGTCTCGGGCGGCGACCCGGACATCGCGCTGGGCCTGATCGGGGTGTTCCCCTCCTACCTGGAGGCGGCGCTCGACGAGGTGAGCACGCGGTACGGCTCGATGGAGAAGTACGTGCGCGAGGGGCTCGGCGTCCCGGACGGGACGGTGGAGGCGCTGCGCGCCCGCCTCGTCCACTGACGCGGGGGAAACGTTCCGGCGGCGGCTCCCGCCGCCGGCCCGCGCACCGCCCCGCTCCCCCGCCGGTCGGCCGGACGGGTGGCCCCGGGGCGGTGACCATCCGACCATTCGCTCGTTCTGCTGAACGTGACTGCGCCGGACACCGCCACCCGCCACCCGTCCCCCGCGCCGCTCGGCGTCGACGAGGCCGAGGCCGCGATCGTCGAGCACTACCCGCGGCTGGTGCGGCTCGCCTACCTGGTGCTGCCGCCCTCGCTGGGCCGCCACCGGCGCGTGCTCACCGCCCATGCCCTGGCCCAGCGGGCCCTGCCCCGCGGCCCCCGGCGCCCCGCCCGCGGCGGCGGCCGGCGGGCGCGGCAGGGCCTGCCCGGGCAGCGCGCCGGGGCGGCGGCCGGCGAGGCGGGGTACGCGTACGTCCGGCTGCGCGTCCTGCGGTCCGCCCTGGAGGCCGGGGTTCCGCTGACGTTCCGGGCCGTGCCGAAGCGGGCGCAGCTGCCGGGCCTGCTCCCGCGGGTGTGGGGGCTGCGGCTGTTCCCCCGTGCGGGCGGGGCCGAGGAGCTGGCGCTGGACCAGTGGCTGGCCACCCTCGACGGGCCGGGCCGTGCCGCGTGCGTGCTGCGCGCCCTGGAGGGGCTGCCCGAGGCGGAGGTGCTGCGGGTGCTCGCCGGGGCGGGGGTCGCCGATCCGGCCGCGGCGGTCGCGGAGTCGGGGGATCCGGTCCACGACGCCCTGTTCGCCTCCCCCGAGTTCGATCCGTGCGCGCTCCAGGCCCGCCCCACCGACCTGCTGCGCCGGCGCCGCCTCGGACGGGCCGCGGCGGCGGCCGGAGCCGCGCTCGCGGTGTGCGGGGCGCTGTTGGCCCTGCCCGACGGGGGGTGGGGTGCGGACGGGGCCGCGGCCCCGCCGTACGCGAGGAACGCCGCGGCCGAGCAGGCCCTGGACCCGGCCAAGCTGATCCGGGTCGTCCCGTCGCTGTGGCGTACGTCGTCCCGTACGGGCTTCTCGACCTGGCCGGCCCGCGGCGACCGCGTCGGCGACTCCGCGCTGCTGCGCCGCGCGCTGGCCGTGTGGGCGCGGCCCGGCGCGGCCGTCGCCGCGTCGGCGACGCCCGGTACCCCGCCGGGCCCGCCGATGGGCCCGGCGCAGCTGCTGTTCGCGGGGACCGTGGACCAGGCGGTGGTGGTGCTGCTGTACGACGGGCTGCGCGTGGTCCGGTACGCGGAGCCGGTCGCGGGGGCCTCCGCGGCGGCGCTGGACTTCGCCCGGACCGACGGCGCGTCCGCGGAGACGGCGTCGGCGCTGGTGCTGGGCCGGGTCGACGGCAACGTCCGCTACCTGATGGCCCCGTGGGTGACCGGTGCGGCGGTACGGGACCTGCTGAAGCCGGACGGGCAGCCGACGGCGCTGAAGCCGGACGGGCACGGCGTCACCCCGCCCGTGCCGAGCCCCGCCCCCGGCGGCACCTGCACCTCCTGGAACGCGCTGGCCGTCACCGGCGACGGCGGGACCCGGCTGGTCACCGACCTCGGTGAGCTGGTCCCGGCCCGGCTGACCTCGGGCGCGCCGGGCGCCGAGCGGGACGCGGTGCAGGCCGGGGAGCTCGGCGAGTGGTCGAAGATCGCCTGTCTGCTGCCGTCGTTCCGCTCGAACGGGGTCCGCTCGGTGAACGCCTGGGCGTACGCCCGGCAGTCCCTCCCGGAGGGCGGGGGCACGGCGTCGTGGCTGTGCACGCGGGCCGAGACCTGGGCGGGCGTACGGGACCGGGTGCAGGCGCAGTTCCTGGCTCCGGGCCAGGAGGTGGCCGCGCAGGCCGCGCAGGCGGAGGGCTCGCCGGCCTGTGGTCCGCGGGAGCCGCGCGTCCTGGCGGGCGTCCAGTGGAAGTCGAAGGCGGGCCAGTGGTACGTGCTGGCCGCGGGCAGCGGCCAGTTCGCCTCCCTGTCGGCGTCGGGCGGCGGGGTGAGCGGGTCGTCCGCGGGCAGCCGGCTGGCGGTGAAGGCGCCGGCGGGCGCGCAGGTCACCCTGTCGGGCAGGCTCACGGACGGGACGAAGGCGGGTCCGCTGGGCGGCCCCCGGAACTGACGGTGCCGGGCCTCACGCGCCCGCGTCCGCCGGGGCCCTCAGCAGGGCGGTCCAGTCCTGGGCCGCCGCCCAGTCGGCGAAGCCCTGCCAACGGACCTCGGGGTGGTCGCGGCACAGCCGGGCGGTGTCGACGGCCAGGCCGCGGGCGGTGAAGTAGCCGAACATGGCGGCGAGGTCGGCCGAGTGGCGCCGGACCTCGGCCCGCGGGACCTCCCGGTGGGTGATCGGCCGGCCCGCGGCTGCCGTGAGGGCCTCCGCGATGCAGGCGGGGGTGAGTTCGCCGGAGGCGATGTCGATGCGGCGTCCGGCGAACTCGGCGGGCCGCGTCAGGGCGAGGGCGGCGTCGAGCGCGGCACGGTCGTCGAAGTCGGTGGGGCGGACGTCGGCGCCGAGCCGCCGCAGGGCGTCCGCGGCGGGCGCGTCGGGGCGGCGGGTGAGCGCGCGGACGCGGTGTCCGGCGGCGAGGAGGGCGCGGGCGGTGGCCCCGCCCTGGGTTCCGGTGGCACCGGTGACGGCGATGACGGGCATGATTCCCTCTCATGACGGGCGATCGGCACAATACGTGTGCGCCACGCAGAGATTGCGTGGCGCAGGAGAATCCGGCCGGACCTCCCCGGGACCGCCGAGGGGTTTTCCCGCCCCGCACCCGCCAGTACATTGACGCCATGTCTAATAGGCCGCTCGCCCCCGCCCGCGTGGCGTCGGAGCACACGGAGCTCAAGGCGCGGAACGTGTCCTTCGGCTGGGAGGACACCCCGCTCCACTGGCTGCCCGGCGACCCCTTCGCCACGCACACCATCAACGTGCTGCACCTGCTCCTGCCCGCGGGCGAGCGGTGGTTCGTGCACGTCTTCAAGCAGGTGCTCCCCCACATCCGGGACGACCGGCTGCGCGCGGACGTCATCGGGTTCATCGGCCAGGAGGCCGTGCACGCCGCCGCGCACGACGACGTGCTGCCGCACCTGCGGCGCCAGGGCCTGGACCCCACCCCGTACACCGCCCAGGTCGACTGGGTCTTCGAGAAGCTTCTCGGCGACCGGACCCTGCCGCCCGGCAGGGCGCGGCACTGGTGGCTCATGGAGCGGGTCGCGATGATCGCGGCGATCGAGCACTACACGGCGTTCCTCGGCGACTGGATCCTCAACGCGGACGAGTTGGACCGCCGCGGCGCCGACCCCGTGATGCTCGACCTGCTGCGCTGGCACGGCGCCGAGGAGGTCGAGCACCGCTCGGTGGCCTTCGACCTGTTCCTGCACGTCGACGGCGGCTACCGGCGGCGCGTGCGGACCTGGGCGACCGCGTTCGCGTCGCTGGTGTGGCTGTGGCAGCGCGGCGTGCGCTTCTTCATGGACAACGACCCCGAACTGGTCGGCGCCAAGGCCTCGGTCGGGCAGTTCTTCCGGGCCGGCCAGCAGGGGGTCCTGCCCTCCACCGGGGCGATGCTGAAGTCCATACCGACCTACCTGTCCCGTACGTACCACCCGTCGCAGGAGGGTTCCACGGCGCAGGCGGCGGCCTACCTGGCCTCCTCCCCCGGGGCGAACGGGGGTGCCCGGCCGTGACGCGGGCCCTGAAGGCCGCCGCGGTGGCGGGCGCGGTCCTCGTGGCCCGCCGCGCGCTGCGCGCACGCATCTCCCGCTCGCCGCTGTGGCCGCTGCCCGCGCTGGCGGAGCCGGTGTCCGGGCACGCTCCGCGCCGCCGGCTGCGCGCGCGGATCGCCTCGCGCACCGAGCCCGCGCAGGGTGTGGTGCGGCTGGTGCTGGAGTCGCCCGAGCTGCCGGAGTGGACCCCGGGGGCGCATGTGGACGTCCTGCTGCCGTCCGGGCTCGTCCGCCAGTACAGCCTGTGCGGGGACCCCGCCGACCGCGGCCGCTACACGATCGCGGTCCGCCTGGTGGAGGACGGCCGGGGCGGCTCCCGCGAGGTGCACGACCGGCTCGCCGAGGGCGGCGTGCTGGAACTGCGGCCGCCGCGCAACCGGTTCGCGCTGGAGCCGGCCGCCTCCTACGTGTTCCTCGCCGGCGGCATCGGCATCACCCCGATCCTGCCGATGGTCCGCGCGGCCGCCGCGGCCGGCGCCGACTGGACGCTGCTGTACGGGGGCCGCAGCCGCGCCACGATGCCGTTCCTGCCCGACCTGGCCGAACTCGCCGCCTCCGCCGGGCGGCCCGACCGCGTCCGCATCGTCCCCGAGGACGAGGCAGGCCTGCCCGACCTCGCCGCCCTGCTCGCCGAGGCCGCACCGGACGGGCTCGTCTACGCCTGCGGCCCCGAGCCGCTGACCGCCGCGCTCCTCGCCGCCGCCCCCGACCCCTCCCGGGTACGGCTGGAACGTTTCACCCCCGCCTCCTCCGGCGCCGCCGGGGACCGGCCGTTCACCGTCGAGCTGCGCCGCTCCGGCCGCACGGTCGAGGTCGCGGCAGGCGAGTCGGCGCTGGCCGCCGTCCGCCGCGCGCTGCCCGACACCCCGTACTCCTGCGGGCAGGGCTTCTGCGGCACCTGCCGGCAGCGGGTCCTGGCGGGCCCGGTGGACCACCGCGACGGGCTCCTCACCGACGCCGAGCAGGCGGACTCGATACTGCTGTGCGTCTCCCGTGCACGGGAGGAACGCCTGGTCCTGGACCTGTGACCGGCGGGGCGGCGCCCCAAGGGCCCGCACCGAACGGGCAGTAGGGTGTCGGCATGACAACCGGGGTGCGGCGCAGGATGGGTGTCGAGGAGCGGCGGGAGCAGCTGATCGCAGTGGCTCTCCAGCTGTTCAGCGACAGGGCGCCCGAGGACGTGTCGATCGACGAGATCGCGGCGGCGGCCGGCATATCGCGGCCGCTCGTCTACCACTACTTCCCGGGGAAGCTGAGCCTCTACGAGGCCGCGCTGCGGCGGGCCGCCGACGAGTTGGCGCAGCGGTTCGACGAGCCGCTGGAAGGGCCGCTCGGGACGCGGCTGCTGCGCGTGATGGGCCGGTTCTTCGCGTTCGTCGACGACCACGGGCCCGGCTTCTCCGCGCTGATGCGGGGCGGGCCGGCCGTCGGGTCCACGCGGACCAACGCGCTGATCGAAGAGGTGCGGCAGGCCGCGTACGAGCAGATCCTGCGGCATCTGGGGATCGGCGAGCCGCCGGCCCGGCTGCGCCTCGTCGTCCGCTCGTGGGTCTCGCTCGCCGAGTCGACGGCGCTGCTGTGGCTGGACGGGCGGGAGATCCCGCGCGCGGAGCTGGAGCTCCAGCTGGTGCACGACTTCGCGGCACTGGCGGCCGTGAGCGCCGCCTACAACGCGGAGATGGCCGGGGTGCTGGCGCGGATCCTGGCGCACGAGCCTGCGGACGGGCCGTTCGGCGACCTGGTGGCGCGCCTGGCGTCCCTGGTCCCGGGCGACGCGGATCCCGCACCCGGGCCGACGCCCGATCCGGCCCCCGAGGCGGCCCCCGAGCCCCGGTGATCATCGCGTGATAATACGCCGGTGAGCATTGACGACATGATCCTGTTCCGGCGGGCCGTGGAGACGGATGCCGGCATGCTGGCGGGCCTGTTCGACCGGGCCGCCCGGTGGATGCAGCAGAACGGCATCGAGCAGTGGAAGCCCGGGGACAGGGACGCCGCGCACTTCGCGGCGCGGATGCGCGACGGCGAGGTGTGGCTCGCGGTCGCGGAGGGGCGGATCGCCGGCGCGTACGAGCTGTGGTGGTCGGACGAGGAGGCCTGGGGCGTGCAGCCCCCGGTCGCCGGGTACGTCCACCGGCTGATGGTGGAGCGCCGGACCGCGCCCGCGGGCACCGGCCGGCGGATGCTCGAACACGCCGAGCGCCGGATCGCCGGCTCGGGCCTGCCGCGGGCGCGGCTCGACTGCCTCTCCACCAACCCCCGGCTGCTCGCGTACTACCAGCACGCGGGCTACCGGGTGGTCGGGGAGTTCCCCCACAAGGAGGGCAAGGACGGCCGCGTCTACGGAGTGGTCCTCCTGGAGAAGCGGCTGGACCGGCTCAGCGCCGTGTGAACACCGCGACGGTCCTGGCCGGGACGGTGAACCCTCCCGTCCCCGCCTCGTACGCCGCCTTGCGGGCCACCGTGTCGGAGCCCGCGGCCTGCACCGGGTGGAGCCGGTAGCCGGTGCCGGCCAGGGACGGGACGCGCTGCTCCTGGGTCTGCGGGGTGGCGTTGAAGACGACGGCGAGGTCGCCGAGCACCATCGTGATCACGCCGGGCGTCTCGTCCTTCCCGGAGAGCGGGAAGGCCAGCGCCGCCTGGACCTGTTCCGCGGTGCCGAGCCGGAAGGACGGCTCGGTGGTGCGGATGCGCAGCAGGTCGCGGTAGGCGGCCGAGGCGCCGTTGATCTCGGCGCAGCCGGGGACGGGGCCGGTCAGCAGGGGCTTGGCGTAGGTCCACTTCGGCTTGTTGTCGGCCGCCGGGGGCAGGCCGCGGCCGAAGCCGTTGCCGGCGCGGCAGTCCCAGTGGATGGCGTTGAACCAGTCCCCGCTGTCGTACGAGTTGCGGTCGAGGGACTTGGAGCGGAGCAGGTCCGTGCCGGCCTGGGACAGGGCGGGGCCCTGGGAGAGGGCGGAGACGGCCATCGCCAGGACCTGCATGCGGGCCCGGTCGGCGGTGGGGGTGTCCTGCGGGAGCTTGAACGCCAGGGCGTCGTAGAGGGATTCGTTGTCGTGGGCGTCGGAGTAGGCGAGGGCGTCGCCGGGGGCGGCCGCGTAGCCGGCCGGGGCGCCGTTGTAGTCGACCTCGGAGCCCTTGACGCGGCGCCCGGAGGTGTCGGTGAAGGCGTACGAGGCGAGGTTGCCGGAGAGGCCGACCTTGATCAGGTCCTGGTCGTGCAGCAGGCGGGCCCGCTGCTCGGCCGGGCTGCCGTTCGCGGGTGAGCCGTTGGGGGCGGTGAACAGGCCGGAGGCGAAGCCCTGGACGCGCGGGTCCTCGTCGAAGGGGCCGCCGCCGCGGACGGCGTCGCGGGCCCGGTCGGAGAAGGTGGCGATGCCGGTGCCCGCCATGTTGGCCTGGGTGGCCTGGACGAAGCGGGCGTCGTTCGCGACCTCGCCGAAGTTCCAGCCCTCGCCGTAGAGGATGATCCGCTTTCCGTCGACGCCGTCCTTCTCCGGGGTGAGGGCGTCGAGGGCCTTGCGGACGGCGAGGATGTTCTCCTTCGGGTGGTGTCCCATCAGGTCGAAGCGGAAGCCGTCGACCTTGTACTCCTTCGCCCAGGTGGTGATCGAGTCGACGACGAGGCGCCCCATCATGGCGTTCTCGGGGGCGGTGTTGGCGCAGCAGGTGGAGGTGGCGACGCTGCCGTCGGGCAGGAGCCGCTGGTAGTAGCCGGGGACGATCCGGTCGAGGACGGATTTGCCGTCCTGCCCGGAGGCCACGGTGTGGTTGTAGACGACGTCCATGACCGTGCGCAGGCCGGCGCCGTTCAGCGCCTGGACCATCTTGCGGAACTCCACGGTCCGGGCGGTGCCGTCCGGGTTGCTCGCGTAACTGCCCTCCGGGACGGTGTAGTGCAGCGGGTCGTAGCCCCAGTTGTAGGAGTCCTTCGCCGCCGCGGCGGCGACGCAGGCCTGCTGCTCCTCGGAGTCCGGGGCGTAGACCTTCAGGTCGCAGGCGGGTTCGGTGCGGTCGCCGGGCTTCTCGGGGATGGTGCCGATGTCGAAGGCCGGCAGGAGGTGGACGTAGGAGGTGCCGGCGGCGGCGAGGTCGCGCAGGTGCCGCATGCCCTGGGAGCCGGCGTCGGTGAAGGCCAGGTACTGGCCGGGGTGCTTGCTGGTGGGGTCGGCGACGGAGAAGTCGCGGATGTGGAGTTCCTGGATCTGCGCGTGGGTGAAGGGGACGGCGGCGGGCTTGCGCAGCTGCCGCCAGCCGGGCGGGGCCAGCTTCGGGTCGGCGAGGTCGACGGCGAGGCTCGCCGCCGAGTCCGCGGTGAGGGCGGTGGAGTAGGGGTCGGTGACCAGGTTGCGGACGATCTGCCGGGCGCCGGGCGCCCAGACGGTGACGGCGTACCGGTAGGGCTTGCCGGTCCAGGAGCGCTCGCCGCGCACCGACCAGACCCCGGTGGCGTCGTCGCGCCGCATCGGCAGGATGCGGCCGTCGAGTTCGAGTTCGACGGTGCGGGCGGTCGGCGCCCACACCGACAGGGTGGGCCGGCCGTCCTTGAAGACGGGGCCGAGCGCGCTCTTGTTCGCGTACAGGTCGTCGAGGACCCCGGCGAGCTGGACGCCCGTGGCGGCGAGGACCGCCCCGTTGGCGGCCCGCGCGGAGGCGGTGACCTGGCCGCGCAGGGCCTCCCGGACGCGGTCGCGGTCGCGGGCGTCCACGCGGTGCGCGGTGTGTCCGGCGAGGTGGGGGAACTTCTGCTTCTGCGCGTCGGTCAGGGTGCCCGGGGTGAGGCGGATCCACTGCGCCGTCCCGGTCAGGGTGCCGTTCTCGGCCTTGACCGACCCGTCGGCGGAGGCGAGGAGCTGGACGGACGCGGCGCCCGCGGGGCTGTTCCAGGCGACGGTGTCCCGGTCGATCCAGACGGCGTGCGCCTTCGCGAGGTCGAGGGCGGCGGCCGAGCCCGCGGGCTGCGGCAGCAGGTAGGGGGCCCGCCCGCCGAGCATCCACACCTCGTGGCCGACGGCCTTGAGGTCGAGGGACTGGTCGGTCGGGAGGTCCTTCTCGTCGCCCTTGTGGACGATGTAGCTCAGCGACTCGGCTCCGGCCGCGAGCGGGACCTCGAAGACGGCGCCGTAGGAGTCGATGCGGGCGGGGGCCAGCGGCTTCGACCAGTCGGTGGGAGCGGCCGCGCCGGCCCAGACGTGCAGGCCCCAGCCGTCGTAGGCGCCGTCGGCGCGCTGGTAGTGCAGGACGGCCTTGGAGCGGTCCTGCGGCGGGTAGGCGGGCCGCTCGGTGCGGACGGCCTCCTGGCCCTGCTCCAGCCAGACCTCGCCGGTGCGGGTCACGTCGAGCGTGCGGTCCGCGGCGACGTCTTTGTTGCCGTCCTTGTCGATGACGAGGTAGCCGATCGAGGAGGCGCCGGGCTTGAGGCGGACGTACGCGAACGCCCCGTAGGCGTCGCGGCCGGTGAAGGCGTGGCCCTCGGGCCAGGGGGTCGCCTCGCCCTCGGCGAGGTCGCCCCAGGCGTACAGGCGCCAGTTGGTGTAGTCGCCGTCGGGGCGGCGGTAGTGGACGACGGCGTACTCGCGCTGCGTCGCGGTGGGCACGCCGACGGGCGGCAGCTGCCCGGCGGTCGACGCGGCGAGCGCGCTCGCGGTGCGTCCGGCGGAATCGACGGCGACGGCCTTGTACCGCAGCGGGGTGCCGGGCTCGGCGTCGACGTGGTGGGTGGTCTTGTAGGGGGCGTGGTCGGCGGAGCCGAGGACCTGCCAGGGGCCGTTGCCGGCCTGGGCGGCGAAGACGACCCGGTTCAGGCCGCCGCCGGTGACGTCGGCGGACACCTCGACGGTGCCGGCGGCGCCGGCGGCCGGGGCCTTCAGCGTCAGGGCGGGCTTGGCCGCCGGGGCGGCGACCGGTTCGAGGGCCTTGAGGACGACCGTGCCGAGGGCGGGCAGCGGGACGGTCAGCTTGCCGTCGGCGGTGGCGCGGATGATGGCCGTGCCGCCGTACAGGGTGCGGTACTGGGCTCCCGCCGGGGCGTCGATGCGGACGGTGCGCTCCTCGGCCGCGTTGTTCGCGGCGACGAGGTACTCGTGGCGCGGGGCGGGGCGGGCCTTGTCCTTGCCGCCCTTGCCGGTGGCGGGGGCGTCGGTGCGGGCGAAGGCGTACACGGAGCCGTCGTTCAGGCGCTCGCTCTGGACGCCGTCGCGCAGCGCCGGGTGCTCGCGGGTGAGCTTGGAGAGCGCGGCGATCTGCCGGTAGAGGGGGTGGGAGGGGTCGTAGGCGTCGGCGGCGTGGGTGCGGTCGGTGCCGAGCTGGTCGTCGTCGAGGTAGTCGGCGGCCTTGGACGCGAAGAGGGGCTGGCGGGCGTCCTTGTCGCCGCCGGCGCCGGTGAAGCCCTGCTCGTCGCCGGAGTACACGACGGGGTTGCCGCGGCTGAGGAACATCAGCTCGTTGGCGAGCCGGTAGCGGGCCAGGAGCTCCTGCTCGCCGGCGCCGGGCCGGTCCTGGCGCAGGAAGGTGCCGAAGCGGCCCATGTCGTGGTTGCCGAGGAAGGTGACCTGCTCGTAGGCGTTCGCCTTGTCGGTGGTGTACCGGTAGTCGTCGGCGAGGACCGCGGAGAGGCGTCCGGCGCCGGCGCCCTGGGAGGCGTAGGCGCGGATGGCGTCCTGGAGGGGGAAGTCGAGGGTGGCGTCGAGGCGGCCGCGGGTCACGTAGGGGGAGGTGACGGCGGTGTCGGCGGAGTAGACCTCGCCGAACATGAAGAAGTCGTCGCGGCCCTGCTTGGCGGCGTACTTGTCGAGGGCGGTGGCCCACTGGGTCCAGAAGCCGGTGTTGACGTGCTTGACCGTGTCGATGCGGAAGCCGTCGATACGGAAGTCCTTGACCCACTTCTCGTAGATCTTCTGCATGCCGCTGACGACCTCGGGGCGCTCGGTCCACAGGTCGTCGAGGCCGAAGAAGTCGCCGTGCTCGGAGGACTCGCCGGCGAAGGTGGAGTCGCCCCGGTTGTGGTACATCGCCGGGTCGTTGAGCCAGGCGGGGACCTTCAGGTTCTTCTTGCCCTCGGGGACGAAGGGGGTGCGGGGGAACGTGGAGGCGTTGGTGGCGGGGAACCTGCGGCCGCCGGCGGCGTAGTCGGTGTCGTCGAAGGGGACGCCGTCCTTGGTGAGGTAGGGGAAGGCGCCCTTCGACAGGTAGGAGTAGGACTGCTCCTTGTAGTCGACGACGTCGGCGGTGTGGTTGGTGATGACGTCGAAGAAGACCTTCATCCCCTTGGCGTGCGCCTTGTCGATGAGCCGGGTGAGGTCGTCGTTGGTGCCGAAGTGCGGGTCGACCTGCGTGAAGTCGGTGATCCAGTAGCCGTGGTAGCCGGCGGAGACGTCCTCGCCCTTGCCCTGCACGGGCTGGTTCTTGAAGATCGGCGCCATCCAGATGGCGGTGGTGCCGAGGCCCTTGATGTAGTCGAGCCGGTCGGTGAGGCCCTTGAGGTCGCCGCCCTGGTAGAAGCCCTTGTCGGCGGGGTCGAAGCCGGTCTGCAGGGGGGTTCCGGTGAGGCCGCCGGTGTCGTTGCGGCGGTCGCCGTTGGCGAACCGGTCGGGGAGGACGAAGTAGAACTGCTCGCGGGTGAGGTCGTGCCGTGCGGGCTCGGCGGCGAGGGCTCCTGCGGCTGGGCGGTTCAAGGCGTCGTCTCCTCGGGTGCGGGGCAGCGGGCCGCCCGGCGCGGGCGGGTGCGGCGCCGGGCGGCCCTGGGCCGTGGGGGTGGGTCAGTTGCGCCAGGTGTCGAACAGGGCGACCTTGCCGTCGGCCGGGACGGTGGCGGTGCGGTTGGCGCCGCTCTCCCAGGTGGTGTTCCCGGCGGCGTCGCGGCGGATGTACTTGTACGAGAACACGGTCCCGGGCGGCAGCTGCACGTCGAGCTTCCACACCGGATAGGCGGCGGGGTCGAGCTTGGGCGCGGCGGCCGGGTTCCAACCGCCGAGTTCGGGCCGGTCGCCGGCGATGTGGATGTTCTGGCCGGGCACGGTGGTGGCGTTGACGGCGAAGGAGGCACCGGTGCTGTTCGAAGCGGGCGCGCAGGTGCGGGCGCCCGCGTGCAGGGCGAGGGCGGTGCCCGGGGCGACGGTGGCGGTGAACCGGCCGTCGGAGCCGACGGTGACGGCCCGTCCGCTCTGCACGTCGCAGTAGCCGCCGCCGGGCAGGGAGGTCTGGAAGGTGCGGGTGAGGGGGGCGCCCTCGTGGTTCAGGGCCACGTAGGCCTTGCTGCCGCGGCCGAAGGCGATCTGGTCGCCGCCGTTGTCCCACCAGTCGGTGACGGCCTGCCCGCGGGCGGTGTTGCGGAAGGCGACCATGGAGGAGATCTCGCGCCAGGCGTGCTGGCACTTCCAGCCGTCGCTGTAGCAGGCGTTGACGGTGCCGCCGTTCGGCGGGCCGGCGTCCTTGTCGGTCCACTCGTAGCCGGAGTGGACGTCCGGGGAGCCGTAGGGCCAGGCCAGCATGAAGACGTTGGCGAGGGTGTAGGCGGAGCCGTTCTTGTAGTTGAGGGTCTCGCCGTTTCGCTCGGTGTCGTGGTTGTCGACGAAGACGCCGGACTTGCCCGACGGCATGTGGCCCCAGGCCTCGCCGAAGTTCTTCAGGTAGGCGAGGTTCTCGCTCTGGAAGACCCGCTTCAGGTCGCGGGCGTAGCGGAACTCCTGGACGTCGCCGCTGCCGAGGTACTCGGCCGGGTCGACGGCCTCGCCGGCGCCGAAGATGGCCTCCTGCTTCCAGTAGGCGCCCGGGTTGGCCAGCCGGGACTTGATGTTGGCGAGGTCGGCGGCCGGCATGTGCTTGGCGGCGTCGATGCGGAAGCCGTCGACGCCCAGCGAGAGCAGGTCGTTGAGGTAGCCGGCGATGCGCGCGCGGACGTGCTCCTCGCCCGTGTCGAGGTCGGCCAGCTTGACGAGTTCGCAGTTCTGGACGTTGCCGCGGTCGCGGTAGTTGTCGCCGATCTCGCTGCGGCAGTCGTCCATGTCGGCGCCGGAGTACAGGCCGGGGTAGTCGTACTTGCGGTAGGTGCTGCCGCCGGTGCCGGTGAGGGTGGCGTTCGGGTCGGCGGGGCCGGCCATGTGGTTGATGACGGAGTCGGCTACGACCTTGACGCCGGCGGCGTGGCAGGCGTCGACCATCGCCTTGAAGGCGGCGCGGTCGCCGAGCCGTGAGGCGATCTTGTAGCTGACCGGCTGGTACGAGGTCCACCACTGGCTCCCCTGGACGTGCTCCTGGGGCGGGGAGACCTGGACGTATCCGTATCCGGCGGGGCCCAGGGTGTTCGTGCAGGCCCGGGCGACCGATTCGAAGCGCCACTCGAACAGGACGGCGGTGACGTCCTTGTCGCCGGGTGGGGAGGCCTGGGCGGGGGGTGCCTGTGCGGTGAGGGTCGCGGCGGCGAGGGCGGTGGCGGCGAGCAGCGCGGCGGCGCTCGCCCGGCGCGTGGGGGCGGCGGGCGGTCTGGCGTCGGTGGCAGACATGCGGGGACCTCCTGGCGGGAGAGGTGGGGATTGCACGCGACCGTAGGGGGCGCCCCCGCGTGTTGCAAGACTTTGCGCAAGAGATTGCAGAATTGTTTCCGGCCAGTAGGCCGCGGCTCCCGGCCCGGGCCGTCCGCCCGGCCCCGGACATGGCGGCGCCGGGACCCCGTGATCGGGGCCCCGGCGCCGGGCGGGGTCTCGGGGGTCGGCCCCGAGCTTTCAGGTGCGCAGCGGCGGCGGGGCCGTCGAGCCCCGGACCACCAGCTCCGGTTGGAAGACGTATTCGGTTCTCTGGACGGGCGTGCCGCCGACCGCCTCCAGCAGGGCGCCGACCGCGGCCGTCGCCATGGCGCGCACCGGCTGGCGGACGGTCGTCAGCGGCGGGTCGGTGAAGGCGATCAGCGGCGAGTCGTCGAACCCGACCACTGACACGTCCTCGGGGACGCGCAGCCCGCGCGCCCGGGCCGCCCGTATCACGCCGAGCGCCATCGGGTCGCTGCCGCAGACGATGCCCGTGCAGCCGCGGTCGAGGAGGGCGACGCCGGCGGCGTGCCCGCCTTCGACCGTGAACAGGGTGCGCTGGATCAGCCCCTCGGCCTCCGCCCCCGGTACGGCCGCGGTGAAGCCCTGCTCCTTGCGGGCCGAGGGCACGTACCGGGTCGGCCCGATCGCGAGGCCGACCCGCCGGTGTCCGAGGGCCTCCAGGTGGCGGACGGCCATGTCGGCGGCGGCCCGGTCGTCCGGGGAGATGAACGGGGCGTTCACCTGCTCGTTGAAGCCGTTGATCATCACGAACGGCACGCCGCGGGAGGCGAGCCGCTGATAGCGGGCCGGGTCGGCGTGCGAGTCGGCGTGCAGGCCGGACAGGAACACGATCCCGGTGACGCCGCGCGCCTCCAGCTGCTCGACGAGCTCGTCCTCGGTGGCTCCGCCGGGGGTCTGCGTGCACAGCACCGGCGTGTATCCGTGCCCCGCCAGCGCCTGCTCGATGACCTGCGCGAACGCCGGGAAGATCGGGTTGGTCAGCTCGGGTATGAGCAGCCCCACGAGGCCGTTGCTGCGGCGCCGCAGCCGGACGGGCCGCTCGTAGCCGAGCAGGTCCATCGCGGCCAGCACCTTGTGGCGGGTGCCGGCCGCGACGCCCGCCTTGCCGTTGAGGACCCGGCTGACGGTCGCCTCGCTGACCTGGGCCTGCGCGGCGATGTCCGTCAGCCGGAGGGGTGTGTCCCCGGTGGTCACTCCTCCCACCACACCGCCGTGTCGGCGGGCAGAGTGCCCGGGCTTTCGAGGACGGCGCTGGCCAGCAGCACGGTGCCCGGGGCGGGCAGTGCGACCGGCTCGGCCGTGGTGTTGACGGTGCAGGTGAAACCGCCGCGGCGGAACGCCAGGACACCGTCGGGTGCGGGCAGCCACTCGACCGCGTCGCCCGCGCCGAGGTCGGCGTGCTCGCGGCGGATCCGCAGCGCGGCCCGGTACAGCTCCAGCGTGGAGTCGGGGTCGCCGGTCTGCGCCTCGACGCTCAGCTCGGCCCACTCGGCGGGCTGGGGCAGCCAGCTGCCGCCGTCGCCGAAGCCGTACGGGGCCTCGGTGCCCGACCACGGGATCGGGACGCGGCAGCCGTCGCGGAAGCCGTCCTGCCCGGCCGCACGGAAGAACGACGGGTCCTGGCGCACCTCGTCGGGCAGGTCGGTGACGTCGGGCAGGCCGAGCTCCTCGCCCTGGTAGACGTACGCGGAGCCGGGCAGCGCCAGCATCAGCAGCGTCGCGGCCCGGGCGCGGCGCAGGCCGAGCTCGCGGTCGCCCTGCTCGCGCAGCTGCGTGCCGAGGCCGGGCGGGTTCGCGAAGCGGGTGGCGTGCCGGGTGACGTCGTGGTTGGACAGCACCCAGGTGGTGGGGGCGCCGACGGGGCGCATCGCGGCGAGCGAGCCGTCGATGACCTCGCGGAGCTCCCCGGCGTTCCAGCCGGCCGTCAGGTACTGGAAGTTGAACGCCTGGTGCATCTCGTCGGGGCGGACGTACAGGGCGGTGCGCTCGACGGTCGGGGTCCAGGCCTCGGCGACGAGGACGCGGTCGCCCTCGTACTCGTCGAGGATCCGCCGCCAGGAGCGGTAGATCTCGTGGACCCCGTCCTGGTCGAAGAACGGCATGACGTCGTTGCCGAGGAGCTTCAGCTGGTCGCCGGAGCCGATGTCGGGCAGGCCGGGGGCCTTGACGAGGCCGTGGGCGACGTCGACGCGGAAGCCGTCGGCGCCGAGGTCCAGCCAGAAGCGCAGGATGGAGCGGAACTCGTCCTGGACGGCCGGGTGCTCCCAGTTGAAGTCGGGCTGCTCGGGCGCGAAGAGGTGCAGGTACCACTCGCCGTCCGGGACGCGGGTCCAGGCGGGGCCGCCGAAGATGGACTCCCAGTCGTTGGGCGGGAGTTCGCCGTTCTCGCCCTTGCCGGGGCGGAAGTGGAAGCGCTCGCGCAGCCGGGAGCCGGCGCCTTCGCGGACGGCCTGCTTGAACCACTCGTGCTGGTCGGAGCAGTGGTTGGGGACGAGGTCGACGATGATCCGCAGGCCCAGTTCGTGGGCGTCGCGGATCACGGCGTCAGCGTCGTGCAGGGTGCCGAACATGGGGTCGATGGCCCGGTAGTCGGCGACGTCGTAGCCGGCGTCGGCCTGCGGGGAGGCGTAGAAGGGACTGAGCCAGACGGCGTCGACGCCCAGCTCCTTCAGGTACGGCAGTCTGCTGCGGATGCCTTCGAGGTCCCCCATGCCGTCCCCGTTGGAGTCGGCGAAGCTGCGCGGATAGACCTGGTAGATCACCGCTTCTCTCCACCAACCGGGCAGGGTGCCGGTCGGGGTGTGGAGTGTTTCGGCGAGGTGCTGGGTCATGACGTCCTTGTGGGTCGGGCCGGGGGTGTGCGGGGGCGGGAGCCGGGTGGTCAGCCCTTGGTGGCGCCCGCCGTCATCCCGGCAACGAGGTGACGCTGGGCGAAGACGAAGAAGATGGCGGCGGGGATCGCGATGAGGACCGAAGCGGCCGTCATGGGGCCCCAGTTGGCGGTGTACTGCGTGACGAAGGTCTGCAGGCCGCCCGCGAGGGTGAGGTTCTCGTCGCCGACCATGAACGCGGAGGCGTACGCGACCTCTCCCCACGCGGTGATGAAGGAGTAGAAGGCGGTCACGGCGAGGCCGGGGCGGGCCAGCGGCAGGATGAGCCGCCAGAAGGTGCCGAAGGGGGTGAGCCCGTCGACGCGGCCTGATTCGTCGATCTCCGCGGGGATCGTGTCGAAGAAGCCCTTCATCATCCAGGCGCAGAAGGGCACCGCGATGGTGAGGTAGGTGATGATCAGGCCGACGGGCTGGTTGAGCAGTCCGAGCTGTCCCATGAGGTTGTAGAGCGGGACGATGAGGATGGCCATGGGGAACATCTGCGTGATCAGCAGGGTCCACATCAGGGGCTTCATGCCGGGGAACCGGAACCGGCTGACGGCGTAGCCGGTGGTCGCGGCGATGAACACGCCGAGGACGGTGGTGATGCCGGCGACGAGGAGGGAGTTGCCGAACCAGGTGAAGAAGGAGGTCTCCTCCACCAGGTAGCGGTAGTTCTCCAGGGTGGGGTCCTTGACGAAGTCCGTCGTGATCGCGTGCTGGGCGGGCTTGAGCGAGGTCAGCAGGACCCACAGCACGGGGAACACGGCGATGACGGCGGCGGCGGCCAGCGTCGCGTGGAGCCCGAAGGAGGCGAGGGGCGAGCGCTGCCCGCGCGCGCGGACCTTCCCGGGGGCCTTCCCGGGGGTCGCGGCGGTCTTCCCGGCCTCGGTCGGGGCCGTGGTCGTGGAGGCGGCCATGGTCACCACACCTCTCCCTGCTTGCGCAGCGCGCGCCGGTAGACCAGCGCGAAGATCATGAGGAGGGCGAGGATGAGCACGCCCCAGGTCGCGGAGCCGGCGAAGTCGCGCGGGCTCGCCACGAAGGCCTCGCGGAAGGCCTGGGTCACCAGGATCTCGGTGGAGTCGCCCGGTCCGCCCCGCGTCAGCAGGAAGATCACCGGGAACATGTTGAAGGTCCAGATGGTGGAGAGCAGGATCACCGTCATGCTGACCGAGCGCAGTCCGGGCAGGGTGATGTGCCGGAAGCGCTGCCAGGTGGTGGCGCCGTCCATCTCGGCGGCCTCGTAGAGCTCGCCCGGGATGGACTGCAGGCCGCCGAGGAGGGCGACCATCATGAAGGGGATGCCGAGCCACACGTTGACGGTGATCACCGAGAGCTTGGCCCAGGTGGGGTCGTCGAGCCACGGGATCGCGGCGATGCCGCCGCCGTCGAGGAGCTTGTTGAGGATGCCGTTGTCGCGGTTGAAGAGGAACCGCCAGGCGAAGACCGAGACGAAGCCGGGGACGGCCCAGGGCAGGATGAGCGCCATGCGGTAGAAGGCGCGGCCCTTGAACTCGCGGTTCAGCATGTTCGCCAGGGCGAGGCCGAGCGCGAAGGTGACGGTCACGCACGCGACGGTCCACACCACCGTCCACACCAGCCGCTGCCAGAACACCGGGTCGCTCAGCACGGCCGCGTAGTTGTCGAGTCCGACGAACGCGTACGTGGCCTCGATGTGGTTGGCGCCGATCGTGCGGGCGACGTTCCGCTCGTTGGCGTCGGTCAGCGACAGGTAGACGCCGCGGACGAGCGGCCAGCCGATGATGATGCCGAGGACGAGCACGACCGGGGCGACCATCGCCCAGGCGTACCAGTGCGTGGCGAAAGCACGCTTGAGCCCGCCGCGGTTCGCGGCGCGCTGGGGCCCGTCAGTCCTGCGGCTCCGGCCGCGGGCGACGTCGGTCTCGTCGCCCGCGGCCTTCGCCACAGACTGGCTGGTGTGAGCAGCCATGGTCTTCTTTACTTCCAGCCCTTGAGGATCTTGCGGAACTCGGCGCCGGCGGCCTTGGCCGCGTCCTCGGGGCTGGACGCCCCGGTGATCGCCTTCGTGTACTCGACCTTCAGCGGCTCGAAGAGGGAGCCGTTCTCCGGGATCCAGGCCCGCTCGACGGCCTTGTCGACGGCCGGCTTGAAGAACTGGACCATCTCGCTGGACTTGACGTCGGGCTGCTCGTAGGCGGCGGTCCGGGTCGGGAGCAGGCTGAGGTCCTTGGCGGACTGGACCTGCACGTCCTGCGAGGTCATGTACTCGACGAAGGCGTGCGCGGCGGCGCGGTTCTTGGAGCCGGCGTAGACGGCGAGGTCGTGGCCGCCCTGCGGGGCGCCGGCCTTGACGGAGCCGGCCGGGACGGCGGCGACGCCGAGGTTGGCCTTGTCCTTGAACTGGTCGCCGGAGTAGCTGTCGGCGACGGCCCACGGGCCGTTGATCATCATGGCGGCCTCGCCGGACTTGAAGGCCGTCTGCATGTTGTTCCAGCCGTCGGTGGCGTTGGTGATCGCCGCGCCGGAGGTGACGAGGTCGCGGGCCGTCTTGAAGGCCTTGACGCCGGCCTCGTTGTCGACGGTGACCGTCTTGTTCTTCGCGTCGACGAGGTCGCCGCCCTCGCCGTAGATCAGCGGGAGGAACCAGTAGGAGTCGTCGCCGCGCAGGTACAGGCCGGCCTTGCCGGTCTTCGCCTTGATCGCGGCCGAGGCGGCCTTCAGCTCCTCCAGGGTCTTGGGGGGCTGGACGCCGGCGTCGGCGAGCATCTTCTTGTTGTAGAAGAGGCCGAGGGTGTCGATGACCTGCGGGACCGCGTAGGTCTTGCCCTCGTACTTGCCGCTGGCCGCGGCCTGCGGCAGGAACTCGGCGTCGATCTTCTTCGCGGTCTCGGCGGGGACCTCGTCGAGGTAGCCGAGGGAGGCGAAGTCCGCGACCCAGCCGACGTCGGCGCGGATCACGTCCGGGGCCTCGGCGCCGCTGCTGAAGGCGTTCTTGACCTTGTTCTGGGCGTCGCCGTAGGGCACGTTGACGTACTTGACGGTGACCTTGGGGTGCTTCGCCATGAACGCCTCGGCGATCTTCTGGAAGCTCGCCTTCTCGGCATCGTTCGAGGTGTCCCACCACGTGACCGTGCCGGAGAGCTCCCCGCCCGCCTTGGTCGCGCCGCCGTCGTCCTTGGTGTCACCGCCGCAAGCCGTCGCCGCGAGCGCCAGGGTCGCGACCAGCGCGGTGGCCGCTATGCCACGCCGCATATGAACTCCTTCGATGATCCCGGCCGCGCCCTCGCGGTCCCGAGTTGCAGGGAACGTAACAAGCCTGAAAGCCGACCGAAAGACCTTGCGGCAATTTTCTGCAAGCCCGGGGGATCGTTACATCCACGTGTCCGGACGGTTGCCGCTCCTTGCTGGCCGATCGAACGTCCTTCGGGTCGTCAGGCCCGCAACCAGGGGCCGTGTCGCCGCGTTGACCCCGGTATGACCCATGAGCTGACCGCCCCCCGGCTTGCAAGCGCTTCCAGCAAGACCACCGAAAGCGTCGGCTGGTGGCGCGATGCCGTCATCTACCAGGTGTACGTCCGGTCCTTCGCCGACAGCGACGGCGACGGCGTCGGGGACCTCCGCGGGGTGCGCTCCCGGCTGCCCCACCTGGCCCGGCTGGGCGTGGACGCGGTGTGGCTGACCCCCTTCTACGTCTCCCCGCAGGCCGACGGCGGCTACGACGTCGCCGACTACCGGGCCGTCGACCCCCTCTTCGGGGACCTCTCCGACGCCGACGAGCTGGTCCGCGCCGCCCACGCGCTGGGCCTGCGGGTGATCGTCGACGTGGTGCCCAACCACACCTCCGACCGGCACCCCTGGTTCCGCGAGGCGCTCGCCGAGGCCCCCGGCGGCCCGGCCCGCGCCCGCTACCACTTCCGCCCCGGCCGCGGCCCCGGCGGGATGGTGCCGCCCAACGACTGGGAATCCGTCTTCGGCGGCCCCGCCTGGACGCGCGCCGCCGGCGGCGAGTGGTACCTGCACCTGTTCGCCCCGCAGCAGCCCGACCTGAACTGGGAGCACCCGGAGGTCGCCGAGGAGTTCGCCTCCGTGCTGCGGTTCTGGCTCGACCTCGGCGTCGACGGCTTCCGGGTGGACGTCGCCCACGGCATGGTCAAGGCCCCCGGCCTGCCCGACATCGGCCGCGGCGCCCAGGCCACCCTGATCGGGACCGAGCCGCTGCCGTTCTTCGACCAGGACGGCGTCCACGACATCCACCGCTCCTGGCGCCTCCTCCTCGACGAGTACGGCGGCGACCGGATCGGCGTCGCCGAGGCGTGGGCGCCCACCTCGGAGCGCCTGGCCCTGTACGTCCGCCCCGACGAACTGCACCAGGCCTTCAACTTCCGGTTCCTGAACTGCCCCTGGGACCCGGCCCTGATGCGGACCGTGATCGACGAGTCGCTCGCCGCGACCGCCGCGGTCGGGGCCACCACCACCTGGGTCCTCTCCAACCACGACGTCGTCCGGCACGTCACCCGCTACGGCGGCGGCGCGCAGGGCCTGGCCCGGGCGCGGGCCGCCGCCCTGCTGATGCTGGCGCTGCCCGGGTCGGCGTACCTCTACCAGGGCGAGGAGCTCGGCCTGCCCGAGGTCGCCGACCTGCCCGACGAGGTGCGCCGGGATCCGGCGTTCCTGCGCACCGCCGGGCAGGACGGGCTGCGCGACGGCTGCCGGATCCCGCTGCCCTGGTCGGGGCAGGAGCCCCCGTACGGCTTCGGCCCGGCCGGGAGCTGGCTGCCGCAGCCCCGGGACTGGGCGGGCCTGACCGTCGCCGCGCAGACCGGCGACCCGCACTCCACCCTGGAGCTGTACCGGGCCGCCCTGGAACTGCGCCGGGCCCTGCCGGGCCTCGGCTCCCCGGACGCCGGCCCGCTGGAGTGGCAGCCCTCCCCGGAGGGGGTGCTCCTCTTCACCCGGCCCGGCTTCGCCTGCACCCTCAACGGGCGGGGCACGGTGGTGGAGCTGCCGTCGCCGGGACGACCCGTCCTCTCCAGCGCCCCGGTGGAGACGGACGGCCGATCGGTGCGCCTCCCCCAGGATTCGTGCACCTGGTGGGCTTTGTAGCGTGCGACCGGTACAGTCCAATCCCGTGACCGCACGGCTTGCCGACATCGCAGCCCAGGCGGGGGTCAGCGAAGCCACAGTCAGCCGCGTGCTCAACGGCAAGCCCGGTGTGGCCGCAGGCACCCGCGAGTCCGTGCTGGCCGCGCTCGACGTCCTCGGCTACGAGCGGCCCGTGAAGCTGCGGCAGCGCAGCGCCGGCCTCGTCGGGCTGATAACCCCCGAGCTGGACAACCCCATCTTCCCGGCGCTGGCCCAGGTCATCGGCCAGGCGCTGACCCGCCAGGGGTACACCCCGGTCCTCGCGACGCAGACCCCCGGCGGGTCCACCGAGGACGAACTGACCGAGATGCTCGTCGACCGCGGCGTCTCCGGGATCATCTTCGTGTCCGGCCTGCACGCCGACACCACCGCCGACACCGGCCGGTATGACCAACTTCGCGCACAAGGCGTACCGTTCGTCCTGATCAACGGCTTCTCCGAGAAGATCCAGGCCCCCTTCGTCTCCCCCGACGACCGGGCGGCGATGCAGCTGGCCGTCACGCATCTGACCGCGCTCGGCCACACCCGCATCGGGCTCGCCGTCGGCCCCAAGCGGTTCGTGCCCGTCCTGCGCAAGATCGAGGGCTTCCGCCTCGGGATGAAGGAGCGCCTCGGCCTCGGCGAGGACGCCGTCGAGGAGCTCGTCCAGCACTCCCTGTACTCCCTGGAGGGCGGCCAGGCCGCCGCGACCTCGCTGATCGCCCGCGGCTGCACCGCCGTCGTGTGCGCGAGCGACATGATGGCGCTCGGCGCGATCCGGGCCGCCCGCCAGCAGGGCCTGCGGGTCCCGCAGGACGTCTCCGTGGTGGGCTTCGACGACTCCCCCCTGATAGCGTTCACCGACCCGCCGCTGACGACCATCCGCCAGCCCGTACAGGCCATGGGACAGGCCGCCGTGCGGACGCTGCTGGAGGAGATCGGCGGCACACCGGCCCCCCACACCGAGTTCGTGTTCCTGCCCGAGCTGGTGGTCCGCGGGTCCACCGCGTCCGGCCCCGGGCAGACCAGGGGCCCGTCTCGTCCTGAAGGCTGAGCGGCTGCGGCAAGGATGCTCCCGCGGGATGATCGAAGGCGGGAAGGCATCTGGCAAACTCTCGTCCCATGGCTGAAGCGAGCGTGAAGACACTGGAAACCCGGACGGATGTCTCGACGCCCGCCGCCGTCGACGGGGCGGCCCCGCCGGAGACCCGGCCCGACCTCCTCACCCGCCTCCGCGCGCCCCGCAGGCCGCGGATCTGGTTCGAGATCCTCCTCATCGCGGTCAGCTACTGGACGTACTCGCTCATCCGGAACGCGGTGCCCGAGCAGAAGACCGTCGCCCTCGCGAACGCCGACTTCCTGTGGCGCCTGGAGCAGGCCCTGGGCATCGCCGTGGAGAAGACCGTCAACCACACCGTGGACTCGGTGACGTGGCTGGTCGTCGGCATGAACTACTACTACGCCACCCTCCACTTCGTGGTGACCCTCGGCGTGCTCGCCTGGATCTACCGCCGGCACCCCGGCCGGTACGCGGCCACCCGCCTCGTGCTCTTCGCGACCACCGGCGTGGCCCTGGTCGGCTACTACTTCTACCCGCTGGCCCCGCCGCGGCTGATGGAGACCGAGGACTTCATCGACACGGTGCTCGTCCACCACACCTGGGGCTCGATGGCCTCCGGCAACCTCAAGAACATGTCGAACCAGTACGCCGCCATGCCGTCCATGCACATAGGGTGGTCGCTCTGGTGCGGGCTGACGATCTTCGCGGTGGCGACCGTCCCGTGGGCCCGGGTCCTCGGCCTCCTCTACCCGACTGTGACGCTCGTCGTCATCGTCGCCACCGCCAACCACTTCTGGCTCGACGCGGTGGGCGGCATGATCTGCCTCGCGTTCGGCTACGCGGTCTCCCGCGCCTGGTACGGCGACATGCCGCACCGGCTGCCCCGCCACCCCCTCCACACCGGCCCGCACCCGGCCACGGCCGCGCTGCTGAACCGGTTCCGCGGGCAGCGCACCTGACCCCGCCGGGCGCCTACTGCTGCCCGAGGGCCATCCACTTCTGCGGGAACGCGAGCGGCTCGAAGCCCTGCCGGGCGTACACCTCGTGCGCGTCGGCGGTGGCCAGGAGGATCCGGCGCAGCCCGAACGGCTCCAGGTGCGCCCGCACCGCCCCCACCAGCGCCCCGCCGAGGCCCTTGCCGCGCACGGCCGGGTCGACGTACACGTCGCAGAGCCACGCGAAGGTGGCCCGGTCGGTGACCACCCGGGCGTACGCCGCCTGCTCGCCCGAGGCGCTGTCGTACACCCCGAAGTTCAGCGAGCCGGCGATGGCGGCCTCCTGCTTCTCCCGGCTGCGGCCCAGCGCCCAGTAGGCGTCCTCGGACAGCCACCGGTGGATCCGGGCCACGTCGAGGCGGGAGGGGTCGGCGGAGATCTCGTAGCCGTCGGGGAGTGCTTCAGTGCTCATCGCGCCATCCAAACAGGCCGCGCAGGGGCGCGTCAGGGGATATCCCGGGATCCGAGACGGGCGCGGGCCGCCTGCCCGTGACCCAGGGGAGGACGGCCGGCGGGGTCGCGTCGGGGACGGTCCCGGTGATCCGGGTCAGGGCCTCGGCGACGGCGCGGGTGAAGTCGTCGTCCACCAGGATCCGCTTCCGCTCCCAAGGCTCCCGGACCCGCTCCTCCCGCTCCAGCAGCCCCACCAGCACCGGCACCGCCTCGGCGGCGGCCGGGCCGATCGCGCCCAGGTGCCGGACCGCGGACGGCGTGGGGTGCGCGGGGTGGCCGTCCCAGGCCGGGTCCACGTCCGCGAGGAGCACCGGCACCGCCGGCTCCGGATCACCCGTGATCCGCCACCAGGCGTACGCGGCCGCGACCCGGGTCCAGGCGCCGGGCGAACCCGCCAGGGCGCGCACCGCGTCGGCGTGCCCGGCGGCGGCCGGGCCGAGGTCCGCGAGGTACGGCAGGACCCGGCTGCCGCGCCCCGCCGCCAGGTCGGCTGCGCAGGCCTGCCGGAGGAGGGCGTCGTCGCCGGTGATGCGCCAGTGCGCCCAGGCGGCCATGCGGACCCCGTGCCAGGGGCAGGCGGCCGTCGGGCCGTACGGGCCCTCGGGGCGCGCGGCACCCGTCGCGAACTCCGCCAGCCGACCCGCGGCCGCGGCGGCGGGCGGCCCGATCCGGCCGAGGACGCGGGCGGCACCGTAGGCGCACCCGGCCTCCAGGTGCGGGATGACCTCGGGCAGGGCCGGGGCGGCGGCCGCGCCCAGGTCGGCGAGGAGGCGGAGCAGGTCGGAGGTCGACATGCGGGTGTGCCGCAGCTCGGCCCGCACCAGCGGGAGCAGGTCGGCGGTGGGCAGCACGGCGAGGGGACGCGCGTCGATGAGGAACCAGTCCGCCGCGGACAGGTTCCTCAGGGCGGGCATGGCCCGCACATCCCCCGCACCGGCCAGGGCGAGGGCGAGCATCTGGACGTGCGACTGGGCTTCGCTGCCGCCCTGGAGACGGCCGCTGCCGAGGCGGCGGGCCAGGCGGTCGGCGTGCGGGGCGAGGGCGAACCGGGCCTGCATGACCGCGTCCCCGGCCCTCCACTGGCCCTCGGGCGGGCCGCAGGCCGCCTCGACGACCGCCGCCCAGGCGGCCGGATCCGGCCGCCGCTCGCGGAGGACGGCCTGCACGGCCGCCTCCGCACCACGGGGCTCGCGAAGCCGTCTAAACAACGGCGGATGCCAGGAACCCGGCCCAGGCAGCCGGAGCCACGGCGAGCCGGCCGCCGTCGGGGACCTTGGAATCCCGGACGAGGACGGTGCCGGTGAGGTGGGCGACCTCTACGCAAGCAGGGCCGTCGTTGGTGCTGTAGCTGCTCTTGATCCAGGCGACCTCGACGCATTCGTTGCTGTCGCTCGCGCTGTAGCTGCTCTTGACCCACGCCAACGCAGCGGGGTCCGCTGCAGAGGGTTTGATGCTCATGTCTCTCCCAGCGCTTTCTCGATGAAGGCTCGCGACTCCCGGGGACTGAGAGCCTGGGAACGGATGATCCCATAGCGCAGTTCGAGGAGTTGGATGTCCTTGGGATCGGTGATCAAGCGACTCGCCACCTGTGACTCGCAGTAGGCGACCGCAGAGCCGTCCTCCAGCTTCACGACCTGAATGTGGCCCCCCATCCCAGCGTGGTCCTCGGACTGCGTAGGCATGACCTGAATCTCAACGTTGCGCAGAGCACCTACCTCCAGCAGGCGCTTCAACTGGCCTTGCAGCACGCCAGAACCTCCGATCGGCCGCTCAAGTGTGACCTGCTCCAAGACGAAGGTCAGGGCAGGCGCTGGCTGGCGATGGAAAATCTCTTGGCGCGACATGCGTGCTGCTACGTGGCGGTCCACCTCGTCCGAGGAGTATGCCGGACGCCGGATCTCGTACAGGGCCCGCGCATACGCCTCGGTCTGAAGCAGTCCGTGCAGGTTGTGGTTCCCGTATGCGCCCAGCTCAACCGCTCTCGCCTCCAATTCGGCGAGATCCCGCACTTTCTTGGGATAACGGGCCTTTTCCACATCGGCCTTCATCGCCGCGATTTTCCCGCCCGCCCCAAGGACCTCGTCCGCCTTGTCCAGGAACTCCGGGCGGGGAATGCGGGTGCCGCGTTCGATCTTGTAGATGAGGTTCGGGCCGTATCCCATCCGCTGGCCGAACTTGGCGCGGTCGAGGCCGGCGGACTCGCGCCACATTTTCAACTGGCGCCCCAGCGCGGCGATCACCGCCCCCGATTCGTCCTCCGGGTCGAGTTCCCAGCTCGACTCGTCGGCGCCGTCTGTGTTCACTTCCACCTCCGCGGGGACCGTCAGGACAGCACGGGACTGCCGGGGACAGCCGCCGTACACAGCGGCCTCGGCACTGTTCAGGTTACGCAGGGGCGGCCACGCTGAGTCACGTGAATCAGGAAATCTCCCTCGTCGCGACCCTCCCCGCGACCCCGCGCGGCGCTCGTGCCGCACGTGCCCTCACCGTCTCCCAACTGGTGGAACATCGACTTCCGTTCGCGGACGCGGCGCAGGTCGTCGCCGAGCTCGCCGCGAACGCGGTGACGCACGGGAGGGTGCCGGGGCGGGGGTTCCGGCTGCGGTTGCGGACGGGGCCCGGGCCTACGCTGCGTATCGAGGTGTCGGACACGCGGGCCGAGGCGGTGCCGCGGTGCGAGCCGTCCGTTCCGGATGCGGGGGCGGAATGCGGGCGGGGGCTGCTGCTGGTGTCCGCGCTCGCCTCGCGGTGGGGAATCGACCGGGGGCCGGTTCCGCTGAAAACGGTGTGGGCGGAATTGGATTTCGACAATCCGCTTTCACCGGATCGAGGTTCCCACGACCCGGTGCACCGCGTTCCGGCGGCACGCGACGCCTAAATGACATAACCACAGGCACAACGACCTCACCCAACCTCCCCCCTCCCCCTCTCACCCGGTCGGGTGAATCGCCCCAACCCCGCTGGCAAATGCGCCAATTCGCGGTGCACGATTCCCTCACAACCCCAGAAACGCGAACGGCCCTCGACCGGGACTGCCATCCCGAACCGAGGGCCTGACCACAGTGGAAGTGAGCCCCTTCCCCATGGCTGACCAGCAGCCTAGCGCGCCCGCGTGCCCCACGGCGGGCATCCGGCACATCAACCGCGATCACACCCGGCGGTACGTCAAGGTGGGCAACCACCTCGCCCAGCACCGCGAGTTGAGCCTGACGGCGATCGGCCTCGCCGTGCACATCCAGTCGCTGCCCAGCGGCGCCAGCGTCACCATCAAGAGCCTCGCCGGGCGCTTCCCCGAGGGCGAGGTGCGCATCGCCGCCGCCATGCGCGAACTGGAGCACCACGGCTACCTGCGCCGCCGCCGGGAGCGCGCCGCATCGGGGCGGGTCGTGGCCTTCACGGAGTCGTACAACAACCCGCCCGCCCTGTGGGCCGAGGCCCGCACCGCCCGCGAGGCCGCGCCCCCGGAGCCCGCCGCGGCCCGCCCGCAGGAGGCCGCCCCGGGCGAATGCCCGCCCTGCACGCGCCGCCGCACGGCCGCCTGAGATGACCAATGCCTGACCAGCGGAAACTCGGCAACTATGGTCGACTCAGGCCTCGCCGCGAGTCGACGGAGCGGAGTGCGATGCGCCCTTGTGCGTCCGGTATCGCCGGCATGATTGCCATCACGCCGATCGGCACGGTGGCCGCTGCCTCCACACAGCGCATCAGCCGGTTCGCAGGGCGCCGCTCACAAGGGACGGTTCATTTCCGGCGGCTCGGGCCCAGGGGCCGTGGGGAGACGACAGTAGTCCGACCGGGGACAACGGCGGGACGCACCGTATCCTCCCCGCGTTGCGGACGTTCATCGGGGTATGAAGAAGATCGTGTTTTCAGTGGCGGCCGCGGTGTCGGTCGTCCTCGTCTTCACCGGCGCCGCCAACGGCGAGCCTGCGACCGCCACTGTGGCTCCGTCCATCCAAGAAGTGACAGGGCAGGGCACTGATGCCTGCCCGAGCATGAGCCTGTGCCTTTACCAGGACCACAACTTGAACGCCGACAAGCCCGCCCGGATCTGGATCTTCCCGGTGTCCGAGGAGCGCCAGGACTTCAGTCTCAGGGAGCACGACGCAGCGAACCGACCCTCGTCGGGCTACCTGAACGCCCCCGGCCTGGGCTGGGCCGCATACCTGTTCCCCGACTACACCTGCGGGTTCGACGGCAGCAGGGACGCCGAGGCCATCCAGTTCCACGGCGGCCGACAGCTGAACGACCTCGACGGCGTCAACGGACGCGCGAAGCGGTACGGGTACTTCTACAAGAACGGCAAGTGGAGCAAGACGCAGGAGTGGGGCATCACCGAACAGACCCTCTACCTCAACGACCGGGCGGGCTGCATCTCCACAGGGTCGTACAGCAGCACCAGCGAGCTTCGCCCACCCATCGACGGTGACATGTAGCGCCACCCGACCGATCGCCAAGGCCCGCCGACTGCTGTTGGCCAGGCGGGCCCAGCGCGTTGTGGCCCGGCCGCACCGGACTGCCACACGACACCGGCGCAGGCGATCGCACCGAAAAGGGTCACTGGGGCCATACCGTCAGCGTGAACTGCCGGGTGGGGCCGTTGGTTCCGGCCCTGACCGTGAAGGAGTACGCCCCGAGGAGCGTCGGCACACCCTGGATCATCCCGGTCGCGTCCAGGGACAGGCCCGGCGGCAGTGCACCCGCCGCCAGTGTCAGCACGGGAGCGAAGTACGTCCCGGTCGTGTTCGGGGGGATCTCCAGGACGTGCGCCGGGAACGCCGCCTGCGCCTGGTCGCCGTAGTCCTGCGCGGTGACCGCGACCGTCTCCTCCTCACGGGGGATCAGCCACGCATAGCGGGTGCCCTCCGCCCCGTCGGGCAGCACGTCACCCGGACCGAACCGGTGGAAGGCGACGCGTCGGCCGGCGTGGACGGCCTGGCCGTCGAATCCGTCACGGTCCAGGGCGGCGTCGTGCAGGACCCCGCCGACCCGCGCGATGGCGTGGTACTGGAAGTCCCACCCCTGCTGGGCTTGGCCCGGGTGCCACTGGGTGTCCAGTGCCTGCACGTTCGTCAGGTTGATCATGTTGCCCACCCCGCCGGCCCACACCATCTGGTCGTTCGCGAAGAAGCCGCCCCAGACCATGACCGTGTTGGCCGGGAGGCCGACCGTCTGTGCCAGGAGGACCAGCAGGTTGGCGTAGTCCGCACACACGCCCCGCCCGTCGGTGAGGACGGTCAGCGGATCGTCGTTGATCGGGTCCGAGGGGTCGTACTGCACCCGCATCCTGAGGGAATGGCGCAGTGCCGTCGCCACCGCCTGCGCGTCGGTCTGCCCGGCCAGCATGCTCATGGCCGCCACCACGGCATCGGCGCGGGCATGAGTCTGCGGGGTGCCGTACAGGCGGTGGACCTCGTGCGCGGTGGTGTCGATCTCCTGGACCTGACCGGGCGCGTTCTCGCGCACCAGCCTCCACGACACGCCGTGCACGGTGGTGCCGACGCCGTTCACGGGCAGCCGCAGCGCGGACAGGAGGAAGAGGTTCTGACCGGGGATCGGCGCGACGAACGAGGACTCGCCGACCTGCTGGTTCCCCGACCACGCCTGCAACTGCACCCGCGCGGCCGACGTCCCGAGACCGGAGACCGCCACGACGGCGGACGGGGTGTCCGCCGTCCGGTACGTGAGGTTCGCCGTCAGGGGGAATCCCGACTCCCACCTCGTCAGCTGAAACCCGTCCAACGGGATGCCGCCCCCGAAATCGATGCTGTCGAGCGTGGGCACGGCGGGCGCTGGGGCCTGGCCCTGCGGGACCTGTCTCT
>NZ_RPSE01000309.1:0-7741 GCF_003949955.1 Streptomyces sp. WAC05292 | reverse complement strand
CCTCCAGGCGCCCGATGACGTCGAAGCTGACCTCCAGCCGGCGGGTGTCGACCAGGACGACCGCGCCGAGGACGCCCTCCCGGCCACGGCGGCGGCCGCCGTCAAGGTGGTCATCGTCGGCGGCTTCGGCGTCGGCAAGACGACCCTGGTCGGCTCCGTGAGCGAGATCCGCCCGCTCACCACCGAGGAGACGATGACGCAGGCAGGCGTCGGCGTCGACGACACGGCCGGGGTGGAGCGCAAGACCTCCACCACCGTGGCCATGGACTTCGGCCGCATCAGCATCAACGAGGAACTGGTGCTGTACCTCTTCGGCACCCCCGGGCAGCAGCGCTTCTGGTTCCTGTGGCGCGGCCTGTTCGAGGGCGCCCTCGGCGCGGTCGTCCTGGTCGACACCCGCCGGCTGGAGGTCAGCTTCGACGTCATCGGGCGCCTGGAGGAGCGCGGCGTGCCCTTCGTCGTCGCCGTCAACGCCTTCCCCGACGCGCCCCAACACCCGCTGGAGGAACTGCGCGCCGCGCTCGACCTGCCCGAGTCGGTCCCGCTCGTCGTCTGCGACGCCCGCCGCCGCGACTCCAGCCGGGACGTGCTCATGACGCTGATGCGCTACCTGCACTCCCTCGCCGCGACCCCTGGGGCCCGGTAGGCGCGGCCCTCCGGCCGGGAGGGGCGCCGGGCCGCGGCGGGGGCGTGTCCGGCGCCCCTATGATGCGAACATGAGTACGAACGAGGGGGAGGTTCGCCCCTCCCTGACGGCGGCACTGACCGGTGCCCAGTTGCGGCGCTGGTACTGGACGCTCGCCGAACTCACCGCCCTCGCCCGGGCCATGGGAGTCCCCGCCCGCGGCGGCAAGGCCGCCGTGACCGAGCGGCTGGCCGCGGCTCTCGACGGGCGCCCGGCAGCCGAGCCGCCCCGGCCCGCCCCCCGCGGGGCGGGCCGGCAGCTCGCCGCACCCGTCGACGGCCGTACGGTCATCCCGCAGGGCCAGCGGTGCAGCCAGGTCCTCAGGGCATTCTTCACCCGCGAGATCGGGCCGGCCTTCCACTTCGACGCGGCCATGCGGGACTACATCGCCCAGGGCGCCGGCCGCACCCTCGCCGATGCCGTCGCCCACTGGCACGCCACCCGCGCCGACGCCGCCCGACCCCGCCGGATCGGCGACCAGTTCGAGTTCAACGGCTTCCTGCGCGACTGGCACGCCCGCCACCCGGGCAGCCCCCGCGCCGAGGCCCTGGACGCCTGGCGGGCCCACCGCTCCCGCCCCCGCACCCGACCGTCCATACTGGCTGCCGTGAACAGCGAAGACGCCGCCGACCACGTCCTGTCCCACCGGCAGGGGCGCACCGGGGTGATCACCCTCAACCGCCCCCGGGCCCTGAACGCCCTCACGCACCCCATGGTGCTGCGCATGGAGGAGGTCCTGCGCGCCTGGGCGGACGACCCGGAGGTGGAGCAGGTCCTCCTCCGCGGCGCCGGCGAGCGCGGCCTGTGCGCGGGCGGCGACATCCGGGCCATCCACGACGACGCCAAGGCCGGCACCTCCGCCTCGGCCGCCTTCTGGCGCGACGAGTACCGGCTCAACGCGCTGATCGCCCGCTACCCCAAGCCGTACGTCGCCCTCATGGACGGCATCACCATGGGCGGCGGCGTCGGCGTGTCCGCCCACGGCAGCGTCCGCGTCGTCACCGAGCGCTCCCGCGTCGCCATGCCGGAGACCGGCATCGGCTTCGTCCCCGACGTCGGCGGCACCTGGCTGCTCTCCCGCGCCCCCGGCCGGCTCGGCACGCACCTCGCGCTCACCGGCTCGGCCGTCGGCGCCGCCGACGCGCTGCTGTGCGGCCTCGCCGACCACCACGTGCCCGCGGAACGCCTCCCCGACCTGGCCGCCGCCCTCGCCGAGGCCCCCGCCCGCGAGGCGGTCGCCCGGTTCGCCACCGAACCCGCCCCGGGCGTCCTCGCCGCCCGCCGGCACTGGATCGACCGCTGCCACGCCGCCGACACCGTCGAGGAGACCGTCGACCGGCTCCTCGCCGAGGACGACCCGGCCGCCAAGGAGGCCGCCGAGACGATCCTCGCCAAGTCGCCGACCGCGCTGAAGGTCACCCTCGCCGCGATGCGCCGCAGCGCCGCCCTCACCTCGCTGGAGGAGGCCCTCGACCAGGAGTACCGGGTCTCCTGCAACGCCCTGCGCTCACCCGACCTCGTCGAGGGCATCCGCGCCCAGGTCGTCGACAAGGACCGCAGCCCGCGCTGGAACCCGGCCGCGCTCGCCGACGTGTCCGACGCCGACGTGGCCCGGTTCTTCCACCCGCCCGCCGACGGGGCCGCCGCGGGTCAGCGGTAGCCGGCGGTGTCCGCCGGCAGGTCCGGGTCCTGCACCTCGACCAGGTACCGCCAGGCGTCCGGCCGACTCCCGTCCAGGTCCGTGAACCCGTACACCCGGGCCAGCTGCCCGCTGGAGAGCGACTGCCCGTTCCAGCGGGCCACCTCCGGGTCGGCGGCGAGCGCGGCGACCGCCCGGCCCACGTACGCGGGGCTCTCGGAGATCGCGAAGTGCGGGACCCGCTCCAGGGCGTCCCGCCAGTTCGCCTCGGTCACCCCGAACGTGTCGAGCATCATCTCCGAGCGCAGCCAGCCCGGCGTCAGCGCGACCGCCGTCGCCCCGCGCGGGCCCAGCTCGTGGCCGAGCGCGAACGCCATCCGCAGCACCGCCGACTTCGCGACGTCGTAGAAGAACGACACCCGGTACCGGCTCGCGTTGTACTCGGCCGTCCCGTCCGTCATCTCCACCACCAGCCCGCCCGGCCGCCGCAGCAGCAGCGGCATCGCGAAGTGGCTCGTGATGGCGTGGGTGTCGACGGCGAGCCGCAGCAGCCGCAGCCCGTTGTCCAGGTCGTGGTCCCACACGGTGCCGTCCCACTCGAACAGCAGCTCGCCGCCCCAGATGTCGTTCACCAGCACGTCCAGACGCCCCTGTTCGGCGTCGATCCGCCGGACCAGGGCCTCCACCTGCTCGGGCACCAGGTGGTCCGCGACGACCGCGATCCCCTTCCCGCCCGCCGCCGTGACCAGCTCCGCGGTCTCCTCCACCGTCTCCGGCCGGTCGTACTCCGAGCGCCGGCCGCGCGTGCTGCGCCCCGTCACGTACACCGTCGCGCCCTGCGCGCCCAGTTCGACCGCGATGCCGCGCCCCGCACCCCGCGTCGCACCGGCCACCAAGGCGACCTTCCCGTCAAGCGTCTGCCGTGTCTGCGCCATGCCCCGACCCTATGCCGACCCGCCCCATCCGGGGGGCACAACGTCGACGGCCACCGTGTGCAGGCCCGTCGCCCCGTCGGGCAGGACCGGGGCGCGGGCCGCCGTCTGCACGGCCCCCGTGCCGTCCACCGCCCGCACCCGGAGCGTGTGCCGCCCGGGGGAGGCCTCCCACGGCCACGACCACAGCCGCCAGGCGTCCACTCCGCCCGAGGCGGCGAGCCGGGCCTCCTGCCACGGGCCGCCGTCGACCCGCACCTGCACCCGCGAGATGCCGCGGTGCTGCGCCCACGCCACCCCCGCCACCGCGATACGGCCCGCCGCGAGCCGGGCGGACGCGCGGGGGGTGTCGATCCGGGACTGCGTCTTGACGGGCGCCCGCGCCGCCCACGACCGGCGCACCCAGTACGCGTCGTACGCGGCGAAGGTCGTCAGCCGCAGCTCACGCAGCCACTTGCAGGCCGACACGTACCCGTACAGCCCGGGCACCACCATCCGGACGGGGAAGCCGTGCGCGAACGGCAGCGGCTCCCCGTTCATCCCGACGGCGAGGAGCGCCTCCCGGCCGTCCATGACGGTCTCGACCGGCGTGCCCAGCGTCATCCCGTCCACCGACCGCGCCACCAGCTGGTCGGCGGGGCCGCCCTCGGACGGCGGCCGCACCCCGGCCTCGCGCAGCAGGTCGGCCAGGCGGACGCCGAGCCAGCGGGCGTTGCCCGTGTACGGGCCGCCGACCTCGTTCGACACGCACGCCAGCGTGATGTCGCCCTCCACGAGAGGACGTTGCAGCAGCTCGCGCAGGCCCAGTTCCAGCGGGCGGTCGACGCCCTCGCCGTGGATCCGCAGCCGCCACGCGTCCGCGTCCACCGGCGGCACCACCAGGGCCGTGTCCACCCGGTAGAACTCCCGGTTCGGGGTGAAGAACCGGGACGCCCCCGGCACCCGCGGGTCGACGCCGGGCGGCACCGGCGGCGCGGGCACCGCGGGCGGCGGCAGGACGAGCGCGGCCCGGGAGGCGGTGGCCCCGGCCGAGCCGTGCGCGCCGAGCCGGCGGCCCGCGTACCCGGCGACCGCCGAGGCGGCGAGGACGCCCGCCGCGAGCCGGCCGAAGCCGCGCCGGTCCATCCCCCGCGCCCCGCCGGGCGGCGCACCCGCGGGCCCGGGCCGGCGCAGGGCGCGGACGAGCCCGTAGAGCACCGCCGCGGCGGCGAGGCCCCCCGCCGCCGACGGCAGCGCGTCCTGCCAGGAGGCCCCCGGTCGGCCGAGGGCGGCCGTCGCCCCGAGGAGCCCGACGCCGGCGGCGGCGGCCGCGCCCGCCCGGGGGCGGTGCGCGGCGAGCACGCCGGCCGCAGCGGCGACCGCGGCGAGGACGAGCAGGATCCCGGCGGCCAGCAGCGGCTTGTCGGCGGTCCCGAACGTGCGGACCGCCCACTCCTTCACCGCCGCCGGGGCGAGGTCGACGAGCGTGCCGCCCACCGCGGCGACCGGGGCCGCCTCGGGCCGGACCGCTGCCGCGGCCAGCTCCGCCGCGGCCAGGCCCGCGCACGCCGCGAGGAGCCCGCAGACGGCGCCGCCGAGGTGGAGGCGCCGCCGCCCGGATACCGTCTTCCCGCCCGCCATGCGCAGTCCGTCCGCCGACCGGTCGCCCGACGCTTCCAGTGTCCCGCCGCGCGCCCCCTCCGGCTCACACGCGCGGGTTGCCCTCCGCCGCGACGCGCTCGGCCGCCTGCCGGGCCACCGTCTCCAGCCGGTCCTCCGCCTCCGGTCCCGGGGCCCCGGCGGGGCCGGCCGGGCGCGCGGCGAGCCCCCCGCGCTTGCGGAGCTCCACCACCCCGTCCGTCAGCAGCTCGATCGGCTCGCCGGGCCGGGGCACGCCCGGCACCCGGTGGGCGTCCTCCCGCACCGGATCCGACACCCGCTCATCGGCGGCGGGCGGGGCCGGCGCCGGCGGCGCGGCGGCTGCCTCCCGGCCTCCGGCGGCGGCCGGTGCGTCCTGCGCGGGGTCCGCCTGCCCGGACCGGCCGGGCCGCTCGTGTCCGGTGTGGGACATGCTCGCTGCACTCCTGCCCGTGTCATGCCGTCGCGGCGTCGGAAGGGGCGGCCCCGGACTCCCCGGCGGCCGCCCCCTTCGTTTCCGGGACAGTGAAGCGAGCACCCGCCCCGGCTGGCGGGCGGATGCCGGGTTCTCCCTCCCAGGAGGAGCCCAATTCCCCCGAACGGGTGAATCCGGTGCGGGCGGGCCCGCTACCCTGCGGCCGCCAGCAGCCGGGCCACGCCGGAGGCGAGCGCGTACGGGTCCCCGGCCGGCCCCTGCGCCCCGGAGGGGTGCCGGGTCGTGCGACGGGCCCACTCCTCCTCGAAGGCGTGCCAGTCGATCTCGCGCGGCGCGGTCCCGCCGACCAGGGCCTCCTCCAGCGAGGCGAAGTACGCCGCCCAGCGCGGCGCGTACAACTCCCGCACCAGGCCGCTCCATTCGCGGTTCGCGTAGTCGTGCAGGAACCCGCCCTCGCTGGTGCTGCGCCGCCCCCACACGCTCAGGATCGAGCGGGCGTCGTACTCGTACCGGTCCTGCTCCGCGCGGTCCGCGCCCCAGGAGCGGGCGGCGGACAGCCAGGTGCCGAGCCGCAGGTTCGGGTCGGAGCCCGCCAGCGCGTCCAGCCGGCGCTCGGCTTCCTGCCAGGCGGCGGTCAGCTCGCGGAACGCGGCCAGGTCGCGGGCCGCGTACGCGGCGCGGATCCGCGGCAGCAGCACCCGCGAGTGGTTGGCGAGAGCCTGCCGGGCGGTGTCCACCAGGTCGAACCGGTACGCGCTCGATCCGCGCAGCCGCGGGTCCACCCTCAGGAGGTGGTCCAGCGCCCGGCGCACCGAATCGGCCGGGTAGCGCATCGACTTGGGGCTCCAGTACGCGGCCGTGGCCGCGGTCAGGCTCGGCCGGGCCGTGAACAGGCTGTCCTGGGACTCCGACCACAGCCCGGACGAGGTGCTGTAGGGCCCCTTGCGCAGCTCCTCCCACGCCGCGGCCGCCTCCTTGTCGGGCCGCCCGTAGCGGCGGGCGGCGAACGCGGCGAACCACGCCCGGTGGTCGATCGGCCCCGGCTCCCAGGCGAGGTCCGTGAACAGGTCGAAGGCGGCAGGGTTGGTGCCGGTGGCCTCCGGCAGGTAGGCCGTGCCGCGCAGTGCGCTGCCCTCCTTGGCCCGCCACGCGCCGAACCGGTCCAGCCACACCGAGGTGTTGGCGCCGACGGTGGTGTGCCCGCCGAAGTTGTAGATCGTGCCGAGCGCGTACGGGGCGCCGCCCCAGCGGGCCTCGCGGTCCAGGCGGTTGTACCGGTCGGACAGGCCGTCCAGGATGAGCAGCTTCGAGGTGTCCGTCCCCGCGAGCAGCTCCTGCCGGGGGCTGTCCTGCCAGCCCAGCACCGCCCACAGCGCCCCGGGGTGCGCGGCGTGCAGGGCGGCCTGGACGGCGCCGGAGGCCGCCCGTACGTCCACCGGTCCGGCCGTGCCGCCCTCGTGGAGGGGGCTCATCCGGTACATGGTGCTGTCGCCGAACACCGCGCGCTGCTCGGCGTAGTAGGCGGCGGCCACCTTCGCGAACACCGGCGAGGACGGGTCCAGCCAGTCGGGCCGCTCGAAGCCCGCCCAGTCGCCCTGCGGCACCGTGGCCGCTCCCGGATTGCGGGCGGCGAAGCCGGGCGGGACGGTCCCGTAGTAGCCGGGCAGCACCGGGGTCATGCCCAGGCCGCGGAGCTGCTCGGCGACCCTCCTGCCGATGGCGGCGCGCTCGCGCATCACGCGCTCGGAGACGGGCCCGCCGAAGCCGCTCAGGTTCTGCAGCAGCCACCAGCTCTGGTGGGCGGGGCCGGGGATCCACGCGCGCAGTTCCGCGGGCGTGTAGCCGAAGCGCTGGAAGGTCCGGTAATACGGGTATTCGGCGCCGACCTGCACGAACACCTCGTTGACGCCGTGCAGGGCGAGCAGGTCGATCTGCCGCTGGTGCTCCGCGAAGGTGCGGTACGGGCCCGAGTAGCCGTCGTCGGTGTCGTTGAGGGCGTACCGGTGGGGCACGTGGGCGGCGCGGGTGACGGGTGCGGGCACGGCGGGCAGGCGGGCCGGCAGCATGCCGGTGCTCTCGCCGGGCCAGCCGATGTCGACCCCGGCGACGTGCTGGAGGTACCAGCCGACGCCGGTCAGCAGGGTCGCGCCGGTCGAGCCGCGGACGGTGATCGCGCCGGTCCGGCCGGAGACGGTGAACGTGTCCGGGCCGGCCGCCCGGTCGGGTACGAGGGTGAACTGGGCTGCGTGCCGCGGCAGCAGGCGCCGCAGGGCGGCCCGCGCGGGGCCCGCGTCGAAGGCGCGGCTCGCCTCGGCGCCCGCCGCCGGCGGGGCGGCGCCCGTACCGTGCGGCGCAGGCGCAGGCGCAGGCGCAGGGGCCGGGGCCGGTGCGGCTGCGGCCCGGGCCGGGGCCGGGCCGGGCCGCAGCCGCAC
>NZ_RPSE01000308.1:0-7790 GCF_003949955.1 Streptomyces sp. WAC05292 | reverse complement strand
CGGGGGCGGTCACGTACGTCGGCAGTGGCACGGGGACGGGCTCCCAGCTCTCGCCGCGGGCGGGGCCGCGCTCCCGCTCGCGCTGCTGGTCCACCCACTCGGCGTGGTCGGTCTGCTCGACGAGCGCGCGGCGGCCCGCCTCCTGCGGGGAGACGGGCGGTGCGGGTTCGGGGTCGGCGCCGGGGGGCTCCTCGGGCTCGCGGCGGCGCTGGCGGCTCTCGCGCAGGTGCCGGGCCGCGGCTTCGGCGCGCCGCCGGTCCATCGTGAACTCGTAGCGCCGGCGCTCCTGGGCGCGCAGGTACGCGATGTACGCGCTGAGCAGGATCGCCGGCCCGGCCGGCGCCCAGAGGTAGGCGACGCCGCCGACGGCGGCGACGATCGCGCCGAGGGTGAAGACGAGGAAGAGCAGCGCGGTGGTGCGGCGGCGGCGGGCGAGCACCTGGAGGCGCTGTTCGCGCCGGTGCCGCTCGGCCACGGCCGACCGCGGCTCGGTCCTGGTCGGGGGCACGCCGACGGACCGGGCGTCGGCGTCCACGGAATTCACCGTTTCCGTCGCGGCGTCCGGATCCGCGTGGTACTGGGGCTCCGCCTCCTGGGCACCGCGTTCACGCAGCCCCTTGGCGTAACGGCGCTCCATTCCCGCCCGGCCGGAAAGCAGCCGAATGGCAGTGGAGAAGCGTTCCGTCGGACGGGCCTCGTTCAGCTCGTCCTGCCTCCGGAGCCACATGGGCACCAAGTAGGCGGCCCAGGCCCCCACGATGACTGCGTAGATGAGGCCGCTGCTGCTCACACCCCACACGGTAGAGGGACGCGGGCGGGCGGATCCGCCAATTGGACCGGTGTGTCGCACGAACTGGCTGATATCACCGACTTTTTTTGTGACTCTTCGGATCAGGATATGGGTGAACCGGATCCGGAGTCGGAATAATTCGAACAGATATTCGGATTCCGAGTCGGTCCGCCGCGGCCCGCTTTATGACCCGGCCGGGCCCGCTCCCGTTCCCGTCCCGCTCCCCGTCCCGTTCCGCTGCCCCCGCGTGCGGTGCCAGCGGGTCAGGAGGCCCTCCGGGATCTCCTCCGCCGTGAGCGCGTACACCAGGTGGTCGCGCCATGCGCCGTCGATGTGGAGGTAGCGGGGCCGCAGTCCCTCCTCCCGGAAGCCGAGCTTCTCGACCACGCGCCGGCTCGGCCCGTTCTCGGGGCGGATGCACACCTCGATGCGGTGCAGGCCGACCCTGCGGAAGCAGTGGTCCACGGCCAGCGCGACCGCCGTGGGCATGACTCCCCGCCCGGCGACGTCGCGGTCCACCCAGTAGCCGACGTGGCCGGCGCACATGGAGCCCCAGGTGATCCCGGCGACCGTCAGCTGCCCGACGAGCCGGCCCTCGTACTCGACGACGAACGGCAGCATCCGCCCGGCGTTGGCCTCGGCCCGCAGGTGGCGGACCATCTGCCGGTACGTGGGCCGCTCGACGACCGGCCCCCACGGCGCGGGCGGCGGGATCGTCGCCTCCCAGGGCCGCAGCCATTCGCGGTTGCGCCGGTTGACCTCGCGCCAGGCGCCGTGGTCGCGCTGCCGTATGGGCCGCAGCGCGACGCCGCCGTCGGCCAGCACCACCGGCCAGGTGGGGCCGTTCAGCTCGGGCTCCCCGTCGGCCCCGCCGGCCGGGGGTGGTCGCCGCCGCGGAGCTGGTCCACGGCGTGCGGCAGGATGCGGGCGAGGACGGCGAGGCCGTCGCGCACGCCGCCCGTCGAACCCGGCAGGTTCACGATCAGGGTGCGGCCGGCCACGCCCGCCAGGCCGCGTGAGAGGGCCGCCGTCGGCACCTTCGCCAGGCCCTCGGCGCGGATCGCCTGGGGGATGCCCGGCACCTCGTAGTCCAGTACGCGGGCGGTGGCGTCCGGCGTGCGGTCGGTGGGGGAGATGCCGGTGCCGCCGGTGGTGAGGATGACGTCGTACCCGGCGGCGACGCCCTCGCGCAGCGCCTGCTCGACGGGGTCCCCGTCGGGCACGACGCGCGGGCCGTCGACGGCGAAGCCGAGCTTCTGCAGCCCCTCGGCCAGGAGCGGCCCGCCCTTGTCGGCGTACACCCCGGCGGAGGCCCGGTTGGAGGCCGTCACGACGAGCCCGCGCGGGGCCGCGGCCGACGCGGCGGGCGGGGCGGGCGGGGCCGGCACCGAGTCCGCGCCGGCGCCCCCGCCGTGGCTGTGGCCGTACGCGTCGCCGCCGCGCGGGGCGTTCACGCGCGCCTCCAGTCGCCCGACTTGCCGCCCGTCTTCTCCTCGACCCGGACGTCGGTGATGACGGCGCCCTTGTCGACCGCCTTGACCATGTCGACGACGGTCAGCCCGGCGACCGCGACGGCCGTCAGCGCCTCCATCTCCACGCCCGTCCGGTCCGCCGTCTTCACCGTCGCGAGGATCTCCACGGCGTCGTCGGCGACGGACAGCTCGACCTTCACGCCCGAGACGGCCAGCGGGTGGCACAGCGGGATCAGGTCGGGCGTCTTCTTCGCGCCCATGATCCCGGCGATGCGCGCGGTGGCGAGGGCGTCGCCCTTCGGGACGCCCTCCCCGCGCAGCAGCCCGACCACCTGCGGGGAGACGAGCACGCGCCCGCTGGCGCGCGCCGTCCGCGCGGTGACGTCCTTCTCCGAGACGTCCACCATCCGGGCCGCTCCGGCCTCGTCGATGTGCGTCAGCCTGTCCTGCGTGTTCATGGGTCCGTGCCGCTCCCGCTCCCGGGCCCCGAGGGGGCCTGTGTGGTGCAACACGCTACCCGCACCCGCCGCCGCGCGGCCGCCCCGGGGCGGGGGTGCGGGGCCCTCGGGCGTCAGCCGAGCAGGACCACGTCGAGCTCGGCGCCCGGCTCCACGGAGGTGACGTCCTCGGGGACGACCATCAGCGCGTCGGCGTGCGCCAGCGCGGCGACCAGGTGCGAGCCGGAGCCGCCGACCGGGCTGACGGTGCCGGCCTCGGGGTGGTGGGCGCCGCGCAGGAACTGGCGGCGCCCGGCCGGGGAGGTGAGGGCCTCGTCGGCCTCCAGCCGTGCCCGCACCACGGGCCGGCTGACGTCGGGGACGCCCATCAGGGTGCGGATGGCGGGCCGCACGAACAGCTCGAAGGAGACGTACGAGGACACGGGGTTGCCGGGGAGGGCCAGCAGCGGGGTGTGGTCGGGGCCGATCGTGCCGAAGCCCTGCGGCTTGCCCGGCTGCATGGCGATCTTCCGGAACTCCATCCGCCCGGCGTCCGGCCCGCCGTCGGCCGCGCCGGCCGAGGACAGCGCCTCCTTGACGACGTCGTACGCGCCGACGCTGACCCCTCCGGTGGTGACCAGGAGGTCGGCGCGGACCAGCTGGTCCTCGATGGCCGCCTTCAGGGTCTCGGCGTCGTCGGCGACGGCCCCGACGCGGTAGGCGATGGCGCCGGCGTCCCGGGCGGCGGCGGCCAGCGCGAAGCTGTTGGAGTCGTAGATCGCCCCGGAGGTCAGCGCCTCGCCCGGCTGGACGAGTTCGCTGCCGGTGGACATGACGACCACGCGGGGCCGCGGCCGCACCCGTACGGTGCCCCGCCCGATGGCGGCCAGCAGGGCGATCTGCGGCGGCCCGAGGACGGTGCCCGCGGCCAGGGCGAGGTCGCCGGCCCGGACGTCGCTGCCGCGCGCCCGGACGTGCGCCCGCGCCTGCGCCGGCCGGTGCACCCGCACCTCGCCGCCCGCGCCGTGCGGGGCGGCGCTCGCCGGGGCCATCCCGGCGGCCGCCCCGCCGCCCGCACCGCCGTCGGTCCACTCGACGGGGACGACGGCCTCCGCGCCGGGCGGCAGCGGGGCCCCGGTCATGATCCGGGCGGCCTGGCCGGGGCCGACGGCGGGCGGTTCGCCGCTGCCGGCCGCGACGTCCCCGATGACGGTGAGCACCGCGGGGAACTCCTCGCTGGCGCCCTGCACGTCGGCGGTGCGGACCGCGTACCCGTCCATCGAACTGTTGTCGAAGGGCGGGAGCGCGACGGGCACGGTGACGTCCTCGACGAGGACGCAGCCCTGTGCGTCGAGCAGTTGGAGCTCGATCGGCTCCAGCGGCCGGACGGCCGCGAGGATGTCAGCGAGGTGCTCGTCCACCGACCACAGCCGGCTGCTGCCGGCGTCCTGCTGCGACGCGTCAGGGCTGCTCAAGGTGCTACATCTCCTCCGTGACGTAACGGTGAAGCCAGGTGCGGAACTCGGGGCCCAGGTCCTCGCGCTCGCACGCGAGGCGGACGATGGCCCGCAGGTAGTCGCCGCGGTCCCCGGTGTCGTAGCGGCGGCCCCGGAAGACCACGCCGTGCACCGGGCCGCCGACGGTCTCGTCGGCGGCCAGCTTCTGCAGGCCGTCGGTGAGCTGGATCTCCCCGCCGCGGCCCGGCTCGGTCTCCCGCAGTATGTCGAAGATCGCGGGATTGAGGACATAGCGTCCGATGACGGCGTAGTTGCTGGGCGCCTCGGCCGGGTCCGGCTTCTCGACGAGGCCGGTGACGCGGACGACGTCCGCCTCGCCGGTCGGCTCGACGGCCGCGCAGCCGTACAGGTGCACGCTGGCCGGGTCGACCTCCATGAGGGCGACGACGGTGCCGCCGGTGCGCGCGTGGACCTCGGTCATCTGGCGCAGCAGCGGGTCGCGGGGGTCGATCAGGTCGTCGCCGAGGAGGACGGCGAAGGGCTCGTCGCCGACGTGCGGCTCGGCGCACAGGACGGCGTGGCCGAGGCCGCGGGGGTCGCCCTGGCGGACGTAGTGCATCGTCGCCAGGTCGCTGGACTCCTGCACCTTCTTGAGGCGGTCGTCGTCGCCCTTGGCGGTGAGGGCGGACTCCAGCTCGTAGTTGCGGTCGAAGTGGTCTTCGAGGGCCCGCTTGTTACGTCCTGTGATCATGAGCACGTCATCCAGGCCGGCCGAGACGGCCTCTTCGACGACGTACTGGATGGCCGGCTTGTCCACGACCGGGAGCATTTCCTTGGGCGTCGCCTTCGTCGCCGGAAGGAAGCGGGTGCCGAGGCCCGCGGCAGGGATGACTGCCTTTTTGATCACGGGGTGCAACTGAGTCATGGGCAGAACCATAGTGGGTGATGCCGTGGCCCCAGCTTGGATTCCGGCAAATACGTCATGGTCTGGACCGATTTGAAGGGATAACTGAGACCGCCGTGGTAAAGAACCCGCCGAACGCGTCGAACCCGTCCGAAAAGGCGCTGCTGCGCCGCAGCCTCCTGGCCGCCCGCCGCGCCCTGCCCGCCGAGGCCCTGGCCGGCTCGGCGCGCGCGCTGTCCCGCTCCGCCCTCGGTCTCCCCGAGCTGGCCGGTGCCCGCACCGTGGCGGCGTACGTCTCGATCGGCAGCGAGCCGGGCACCCGGGACCTCCTCGACGCGCTGCGCGCGGCGGGGAAGCGGGTGCTGCTGCCCGTCCTGCTGCCCGACAACGACCTGGACTGGGCGGTGTACGAGGGCCCGGGCTCCCTCGCCGAGAGCGTCCGGCCGGGGTTCATGGCGCTGCTGGAGCCGGTGGGCCCGCGGCTCGGCCCGGAGGCCGTCACCGGCGCCGACGCGGTGCTCCTGCCGGGCCTCGCGGTGGACCGCCGCGGCATGCGCCTCGGGCGCGGCGGGGGCTCGTACGACCGGGTGCTGGCGCGGCTGGAGCGGGCGGGGGCGGATCCGGCGCTGGTGGTGCTCCTCTACGACGACGAGGTGGTCGCGTGGGTCCCGGAGGAACCGCACGACCACCCCGTCCAGGCGGTGGCCACCCCCTCGGGGGTGGTCAGGTTCACGGCTTCAGCGTGAGGGTCTCCACGGTCGCCCGGTCCACGGCCTCCTTGCCGAAGGGCCAGTCGAGCAGGTCGCCCTTGGCCCAGAGGGTCGTCTGGTCGGTGTAGTTGCCGTGGTAGGCGTGGCCCGAGGCGCCGGTGAGGTTGATCCAGCGGGACTTGTCCAGGTCGTGGAGGTTCACGACCATGCGCATCGACGGGACCCAGGTGACCCCGTACCCGCCGGAGGCGTTCCAGCCGGTCGCGTTGACCGTGGCCTCGCCGCCGCCGAGGTTCCAGGGACCGCGGTTGAGGAGCCACTGCATGAAACCGGGGCCCTCGGTGCCGATCGTCTGGTTCTTCAGGGTCAGCTGGTGCAGGCGGCCCCAGCTCCAGGTGGACTGGTCCTTGCCGAGCTTGGCGGTCAGCTCCCAGCGGGCGTCGGCCATGGCGCGGGCGAAGAGCTGGTCGCGGGTGGTCGCCGCGGGCTTGTTGCGGACGGCCGGGGAGTGCCACCAGGTCGACTTCTCGTCCTTGACGAGGCGGCGGACCACCTCGAACCAGCGGTCGCCGCCGTCGGGCTGCGCCGAGTCGGCGTCGCGGGTGCCGCACTCGCGGACCACCTCGGCGAGGTCGTCGGCGGGGCCGCTGCTGGTGTCGTGGACGTTCAGGCAGCTGCCCTCGATGCGGAGCTCCTTCGGCATCTTGTCGGCGAAGGCCAGCTTGAGGATGTTGCGCCAGACGGCGTTGAAGTAGGCCGCGGCCGCCGAGTCCGGCTCCTGCGTGTAGTTCCAGCCGTCCAGGAGCTTCTGCGCGGAGCGCACGTCCGGGTCGTTGATCTCGATCTTCGACAGCATCGGGGTCAGCAGCGCGGCGATCTCGCTGCCGTTGTCCATCTGCATGGCCCGCATGTCGTCGGTGGAGATCTTGCCGTTGTCCTTGGTCTTCGCCTCGATGAGGTCGTTGATCCGCTGGCTGCGGGCGCCGTAGCCCCAGTCGGACGTCAGGGCGTGCGGGTACTTGCCGGCGCCGGTGCCGCTCTCGGTGACGGCCTGGTTGGCGGTGACGATGTAGCCGCGGGCCGGGTTGAAGTCGTAGGGCATCTCGTCCTGCGGGATGTAGCCCCCGCTGCCGTCCTTGCCGCCCTTCCAGGCGTACTTGGAGTCCCAGCCGGGGGCGGGGGTGCGGCCGTCGTGGCCGCCGCGGATCGGGATGCGGCCCGGGGCCTGGTAGCCGATGTTGCCCTCGCGGCCCTTGCTGTCGGCGTAGATGAGGTTCTGGGAGGGCACCTCGAAGTCGCGGGCGGCCTCGCGGAAGGACGCGAAGTCCGTGGCCCGGTTGAGCTTGAAGACGGCGTCCATCGACTTGCCCGGGTCCAGCGCGGTCCAGCGCAGGGCGACGGCGTAGCCGTTGCCGCGGTCGGGGGCGGATCCGGTGACGGGGGCGCGGGCGCCGACGGTGTCGAGCTCGTCGCTGCGGTCGGAGATCAGCGGTCCGTTGTTGGTGGTGCGGACGGTGATCTTCTTGCTCTTCTCGCCCGCGATCCTGATCTCCTCCTCGCGGGTCTCGAAGGGGACGACCTTGTTGTCGTAGACGTAGCCCTCGGGCTTGACCTGCTCCAGGTAGAGGTCGGTGACGTCGGCGCCCAGGTTCGTCATGCCCCAGGCGATGTCCTTGTTGTGGCCGATCACCACGCCCGGCATGCCGGAGAAGGTGTAGCCGGAGACGTCGTACTGGCACTTCGCCGAGACGGAGCGGCAGTGCAGGCCCATCTGGTACCAGACGGACGGCAGCTGCGGGGAGAGGTGCGGGTCGTTGGCGAGCAGCGGCTTGCCGGTGGTCGTGTACTTGCCGGCGACGACCCAGGAGTTCGAGCCGATGCCGCTGCCGTTCGGGCCGAGTCCGCCGAGCAGGATCGCGGAGTCCGCGGTCCACAGCACCGACGCGGCCGCGGTCAGGCCGGCGTACCCGAGCAGCAGGCGGCGGCGCGGGCCGATCTTCCAGGCGATGGCCCCGCAGGC
>NZ_RPSE01000307.1:0-7803 GCF_003949955.1 Streptomyces sp. WAC05292 | reverse complement strand
AGGCCGCCCGGGGGAGGGGTGTCCATCGCATGCCGGTCCTTGTCCTCGTCGTCGGCGCCGGGCCGCCCCTGCCGCGTGGCGGGGCGGAACCGGTGCCGGAACGTGTGCTGTGTCGCGTGCTCTTCGTAGCGGACGGCGCCGCGGATGGGAGGGCACGTCGCCGCCTTCGCCATGTCGGGAGGGCCCGGTCGGGTGAGGGCAGGGGAGGGGAGGGGGAAGAGGGCAGAGGGCAGAGGAGAGCCGCTTCGGCCGGCGAGGGTACCGGCTGCGGGGCCGGCGTCAAGTTCCGGGTGTCACCGGTACGAGATTTCACTCGTTCGGGTGTACGGGCAATCCGCCGGGCGCGTGCTGCCGAATCCGATACGTGAGCAGCTTCCGCAGCACCCTCGTCCGCGTCGCACCCGGCGCCCTGGCCGGAGTCCTGGCCGCGTTCGCGGCGCTCGCCGCGGCCGAGCTGGCCGCCGGCCTGGCCCGCCCGGCCGCCGGCCCGGTGACGGTCGTGGGCGGTGCGGTGGTGGACCTGACCCCGGCCGCGGTGAAGGACTTCGCGATCCGCGCCTTCGGCGAGGACGACAAGGAGGCCCTGCGGATCGGCATCCTCTCGCTGCTGGCGTTCAGCGCCGCCGTACTCGGCGTCCTGAGCCTGCGCCACCTGCGTGCCGGAGCGGCCGGTGTCCTGCTCTTCGGGACCGTCGGCGCCGCCGCCGCGCTGAGCCGCCCCGACTCCGCCGGCCCCGGCGACGCCCTGCCCTCGCTCGTCGGCGCGGCGGCCGGGGCGGCAGCCCTCGCCTTCCTGATCGCGCGGACCGCAAGCGCCCCGCGGGACGGCTCGGCCGGGAGCGGCCGGGGCGGCCGGAACAGGCGCGGCTTCCTCACCGCGGCGGCCGCCACCGCCGGCGCCGCGGCCTCCGCCGGAGCCCTGGGCCGCGTCCTCGCCGGCCGGCAGGGGCAGGGCGCCACCGCCTCCAGGAACGCCCTGGTCCTGCCGCGGCCGGCCTCCCCTGCCCCGGCCGTACCGGCCGGCGCGCAGCTGAGGGTGCCCGGCATCAGCCCGTTCGCCACGCCCACACGCGACTTCTACCGCGTCGACACCGCGCTCGTCGTGCCGAGGATCGACGCCGGGACCTGGCGCCTGCGGATCCACGGCGAGGGCGTCGCGCGGCCCCGCACCCTCACCCTCGGCGAACTCCTGGCCCGCCCCCTCGTCGAACGCGACATCACCCTGACCTGCGTCTCCAACGAGGTCGGCGGCCCGTACACCGGGACCGCCCGCTGGCTCGGCGTCCCCCTCGCAGACCTCCTCCGGGAGGCAGGCGTGCGGCCGCCGTCCCAGGGCGGCAGGTCCGACCAGCTCGTGGCGCGCTCCGCGGACGGCATGACCCTCGGATCGCCGGTCGAGGAGCTGATGGACGGGCGGGACGCCATGCTCGCCGTCGGCATGAACGGAGAACCGCTCCCCTTCGCCCACGGCTTTCCCGTCCGGATGCTCGTACCCGGCCTCTACGGCTACGTCTCCGCCTGCAAGTGGATCACGGACATGGAACTGACCTCCTTCGGCGCCTACGACCCCTACTGGGTCCGGCGCGGGTGGGCCCGGCGGGCACCGGTCAAGACCCAGTCCCGCATCGACACGCCCAAGCCCTTCGCCCGGCCCGCCGCCGGGCCGGTCACCGTCGCGGGCGTCGCCTGGGCCCAGCGCAGGGGCATCACCCGGGTCGAGGTCCGCATCGACGACGGACCCTGGCGGGACGCCGACCTCGCGGCTCCGGCGGGCCCGGACACCTGGCGGCAGTGGACCTACCGCTGGGATGCCTCTCCCGGCGGACACACCCTCACCGTCCGCGCCACGGACGGCACCGGACGGGTGCAGACGGAAGAGCGCACCCGCACCGTCCCCGACGGGGCGAGCGGCATGCACAGCGTCTTCGTCACCGTCCCCCAGACCACCGGCCCGTCTGCTCGCCAGGCCGGCCGGAGCACCACCCCGACCACGGGACAACCGAACACCACCCCTTGCTGAAGGAGTAGACCCCCATGAACACCATCCGCATCCGCCGTACCGCGGTCGCCGTTGCCGCCGCCGCCGTCCTGCCCTTCTCCCTCGCCGCGTGCTCCGACTCCGGCAGCGAGACCAAGGCCGCCCCCAGTGCGGGGGCCGAGGGGGCCGCGCAGACCTCCGGGAGCACCCCGATGGACGACGCGGCGACCGGCGGCAAGCCGTTCGGCCCGGGCTGCGCGAGCGTCCCCAAGGAAGGCGCCGGCTCCTTCGAGGGCATGGCCCAGGACCCGGTCGCCACCGCCGCCTCCAACAATCCGGCCCTGTCCACCCTGGTCACCGCGGTGAAGCAGGCCGGTCTCGTCGACACCCTGAACAACGCGAAGGACATCACCGTCTTCGCGCCCACCAACGAAGCCTTCGCCAAGATCCCGAAGGCCGACCTCGACAAGGTCCTCGCCGACAAGGCGGCCCTGACGAACATCCTCACCTACCACGTCGTCGGGCAGAGGCTGACGCCGCAGCAGCTGGAGAACGGCTCCTTCGAGACCCTCCAGAAGGGCACGATCACGACCAAGGGATCGGGCGAGTCCTACAAGGTCAACGACACGGCCGCGGTGGTCTGCGGCAACGTCAAGACGGCGAACGCCAACGTCTACGTCATCGACACCGTCCTGATGCCGAAGTAGCGGCCGCCGGGTCCTGCTCCCACCCCGTGGCGGGACAGGGCCCGGTCCCCCGGCCTCCCGTCCCCGCGGGCGGCGGCCGCGGCGTACGATCGGCCGGTCCCCGCCCCGCAAGGAGTTGCCGCCCGGTGTCCGCCGTCATCCCGCCTCCCCGCCCCGCAACCGGCCTGGTGCCCGTGCAGCCGCTCGACCGCCTGGAGGGCGGCGAGCGGCTGCACGGCCTGCTGTGGCGGGCCGGTGCGGGCTGGCGGATGATCAGCAGCGCCGTCCTCGGAGGGGGCATCGGCGAACGGGCCTGGGTCCTCAACGCCCAGGTGTCGCACGGCTACCGGCGCACCGATCCGGAACGCCACCTCGCGCAGCTCGCCCGGGACGCGGGCGCCCGCGGGCCGGGGGTCGGGCTGATGACGGCCGCCGACGTCCGCGCGTACGGCCACGCGCACGACGCGGGAGCGGAGGCGGTGGCCACCGCGGGTCTGGGCGTGCGGGGCTGGGCGGCCGCTCCCGGGCAGGGAGCCGTCGCGGCGCCGCCGCCGGGCACGGTCAACATCCTCGTGGCGCTTCCCGTGGCCCTGACCGATGCCGCGCTGGTCAACGCGGTGGCGACCGCCACCGAGGCGAAGGTGCAGGCGCTGCTCGACGCGGGCTTCGACTGCTCCGGCACCCCGACGGACGCCGTGTGCGTCGCCGCCCGCGCACCAGGGGGAGCCGAGGACGCCCAGGCCTTCGCCGGCCCCCGCTCCCTGTGGGGCGCACGCCTGGCGCGCGCCGTCCACCGAGCCGTGCTCGCCGCTGCCCTTCCGCCCGGCTGAGCGGTACCGCCCCCCTGGCCGCATGCCCGGGAGAACGGTCGAAACGGTGCAGAATCACTGCGACTTTCGGTGCGCGTTCCCGCGCCCCAGCCTGGAGTCCTCGGGGCCTGTATGCAGCCATCCACGGGAGGACCCCATGAGCCTGCGTGACGAACTTCCGGTCGACCACCCCCTGAACAGGGTTTACCGGATCGGCGCCGCCCTGTGCGGCCTGCTGCTCCTCCTCTTCGGCTGCCTCGGGTACGCCGACAGCCTCTCCGCCTTCGACACCGACGGGCAGCAGATCGCAGGCCTGTCGACGAACGGACTGCTGAGCACCGTATCGGTCGTGTTCGGACTCCTCTTGGTCGTCGCCGCCCTCATCGGCGGCAACGTGGCCTCGTCCGTCAACATCGCGGTCGGCGTGCTGTTCCTCGCCAGCGGGTTCCTGCACCTGTTCCTCATCGGGCGCCCCGGCAACATCCTCGACTTCGGCCTCTCCAACGTCTTCTTCAGCTTCCTCATGGGCCTGCTGATCATGACGTTCGGCATGTACGGCCGGGTCAGCGGCGGTCTGCCGCACGACAACCCGTACTGGCGACGCCGCCACCCCGACCGGGCCGCCCGCGAAACGGCGGACCGCCCGCGGCTCGGCCCGGCGGCCGGCCGGCCCGCCGAGCTGCCGAGGAGGTGAACACGGCCCGCGGCGGCGCCCGGGTTCTGGTGGTCGGCGCCACCGGCGAGATCGGCACCCTCGCCGTCCGCGCACTGGACCGCAGGCACTGCCGGACCGCCCTGGCCGGCCGCGACAGCCGCCGCCTGGCGGCCCTGGCCGCCGGAACCGGCGGCCCGGCCCGCGGCATCGACGCCTACGACCTGCACGGCTGCTCCGCTCTGGCTCCGTGGGCGGCCGAGGCCCTGGGCGGCCTGGACGGCGTCCTGGTGACCGTCGGCGTCGCCGCCTTCGGCCCCGCCGCCCGGGTGTCGGACGCCGCCGCCGAGCACCTGTTCGCCGTGAACGCCCTCTGCCCCATGGCGGTCCTGCGGGGCGCCGCACCCGTCGTCGGCGACGGCGGTTTCCTCGCCGCCGTGACCGGCGCCGTCGTCGACACCCCGCTGACCGGTACCGCCGACTACGCCGCCTCCAAGGCCGCGCTCGCCTGCTGGCTCGGCGTCCTCGCCCGCGAGCTGCGCAAGCGGCGGGTGGCCGTCGTCGACGCCAGGTTCCCCCATCTGGCGACGGGGTTCGCCGCCCGCGCCGTCGAGGGGAGCCCCCCACCGCTGCCGAGCCCCGCGGACCCGGCCGCCGCGGTGTCGGCCCTGCTCGACCGACTGCTCGCCGCGGCGGCACCCGCGCGGCCGGTCACCGCACCGCCCTGGCGTCCGGGGCCCGCACACCCGGCACTCTGACCCCCCACCCGTTCACCCGCTTCGAGGAGGGACCATGTCGAACCTCAGGATGCCGCCGGGGGAGACTCCTCCGGCCGAAGGATCCACCGCATCGGCACACCCGGAACGCGCGGACGGAGGCCCTTGGGAGCACCCCGGCTTCTTCCTCGCGCTGGTCGTCGTCGGCGCCGCCATGGTCGCGGCGTTCTTCGTCGCCCGCCTCTGGGGCTGACGCCGCCCCCGCCACGCGGCGGCGCCGGGACGAGGTACAGGCCGTCCGGATAGCACCACGCCCACCGGGCGCCGCTCGCGCAGGACTGCGCGACGGGGTGCGCGGACGCCTCGGCGTGGGCGTGCGCATGCTGCCCCGGGGAGCTGTCGCAGCAGCCGACGTGGCCGCACGTGAGGCAACGCAGCAGGCCCACCCGCGGCGTCCCGGCCCCGCAGTCCTCGCATCCCTTTCCCGCGTGGCGGACGGGGCGCAGGACCGCCTCCCCGAGGTGCGTGCAGACGGGCTGCTCCACCCGCCCCCCGTCGGGGGCCGGTGCCCAGAACGGTGTTTCCGGTTCACGTCCCATGGCGCCTCCTGTCCGATCGCCCCCCTTCCTTTTCCGTCCGGGCCCGACCCGCGGATGCGGTTCGGGGGCGGACGCGGTCCGCCGGGCACCGCGGGGGAGCGCACCCGGCGGCGCACGCCGAGGGTGCTACCGGGAGGACTTGGCCACCCCGGGGAGGAAGCCCGCGTGGGCCTGCTCCCGCATGCGGACCCGGGAAAGCCCGAACCTCCTCAGGTAGCCCCGGGGCCGGCCGTCGACGGCGTCCCGGTTGCGTACCCGGGCGGGGCCGGCGTCGCGCGGCTGCCGGCCCAGCTCCGCCAGGGCGGTGCGCCGCTCGGCCTCCGTCGAGGACGGCCGGCGGAGGATCTCCTTCAGCTCGGCGCGCCGGGCGGCGTACCGGGCGACGAGCCTCTTGCGCTTCTCGTTCTGCGCGATCTTGCTCTTCTTCGCCATCAGACCTTCACTCCCCGCGCCCGGATCCGGGCCACCGCCGCCTCGACGCCGATGGCGTCGACGGTCTTCACGGCCCGCGCGCTGAGGGTCAGGCGTACGTGGCGCCTCTCGCTCGGCAGCAAGTACCGCTTGCTCTGGATGTTCGGGTCGAAGCGGCGGGAGGTGCGCCGGTGCGAGTGGGAGACGGTGTTGCCGAAGCCCGGGCGGGCCCCGGTGAGCTGGCAGTGGGCGGACAAGGTGCTACCGGCCTCTCTCGTTATTGGAAACGATTTCCATTCCCGTATAGTAGCGGCATGGCTCGCAACGACACACGCCCGATCGTCAAGCTCCGCTCCACGGCCGGCACCGGCTACACCTACGTCACCCGCAAGAACCGCCGGAACGACCCCGACCGACTGGTCCTGCGCAAGTTCGACCCCGTGGTGCGTCGGCACGTCGACTTCCGCGAAGAGCGCTGACGCCGATCCCCGTCCCGGCCCGCCCGGCCGCCGGACCGCCACCCCGTACGAAAGGCACCGCCGTGAAGCCCGGAATCCACCCCGCCTACGGCCCCGTCGTCTTCCGCGACAAGGCCGCCGACTTCGCCTTCCTCACCCGCTCGACCGCCACCAGTGACAAGACGGTGGAGTGGGAGGACGGCCGCACCTACCCCGTCATCGACGTCGAGATCTCCTCGCAGAGCCACCCCTTCTACACCGGCACGGCCCGCGTCCTGGACACCGCCGGGCGAGTCGAGCGCTTCCAGCGCCGCTACGGGAGCCCGGCGTGACCCTGCCCCTGCCCCTGCCCGTCGTCCTCGTCGGCGGACTCCACTGCGACGCACGCAGGGAGGTCGTCGACCGGCTGATCCGCACCGTCCCCGACAGCGTCGCCCTCCACCACGACCTGGCCGCGGCGCCGGCCGGGACCGTCCTGCGCGTCGTCCGCGACGCCTCGGGCGAGCTCTCCCGAGGCGAGGCACCACTCGTCAACGACTGCGCCTGCTGCGCCCTGCGCGAGGACCTGGTTCCCGAACTCGAACGCCTCGCCGCCGGCGGCCTCACCCGCCTCGCGGTCGTCGAACTCTGGGACTCGGTCGAACCGAAGGCGATGGCGGAGGCCGTCGCCGCGCACGGCAGCGACGCCCTCCGGCTGACCGGCGTGGTCACCGCGGTCGATCCGGCGCTCGTGCTTCCCTACCTCGTCAACGGCGACGACCTCGCCGACGCCGGGCTCGCCGCGGCCGCCACCGACCGGCGCACCGTGGGGGACACCTGGGCGCGACAGCTCGAATACGCCCCTGTGCTGGCCCTCGTCGACAGCGGGGACGCCGACGACGCCGACCGCGCCCTGCTCGCCCAGCTCCACCCGACCGCCCGACGGGTGGACGCCGGATCCGGCGAGCTGGCCGCGCTCGCCCTGGCCGGCTTCGACGTGGAAGCGGCGGCCGCCGCCCAGCACCCGGCCTGCGCGCTGCTGCCCCAGGAGGCCGAAGAGGCCGGCGTCACCACCTTCGTCTGGCACGGCCACCGCCCCTTCCACCCTCAGCGCCTCTACGAGGCCCTGGAAGACCTCTGCTGCGCCGCCGCCCGCAGCCGCGGCCGCTTCTGGCTCGCCGACCGCCCCGACACCCTGCTCGCCTGGGACGCCGCGGGCGGCGCCCTGTGTGTGGAGAACGCCGGCCCGTGGCTGGCGTCCCTGCCTGACGCGGCGTGGGAACTGGTCCCGCCGATGCGCCGGGCGGCGGCCTCGCTCGACTGGCACCCCGAACACGGCGACCGCTGCCAGCACCTGGTCTTCACCTCCCCCGGTCTCGACCGCCACGGGCTGGAGCGACTCCTTGAGTCCTGCCTGCTCACCGACACCGAATACGCGGCGGGACCGGGATCGTGGCGCGAACTGCCCGCCGCCTTCGACGCCCTCCTCGACCCCGTCTCCTGACACCCCTGATC
>NZ_RPSE01000306.1:0-7811 GCF_003949955.1 Streptomyces sp. WAC05292 | reverse complement strand
GGCGTACCCCCTGGGGAGCGGCCTGGCCTTGCCGCGGCGGGCGGCTGTCTACCGGCGGCCCGTGTCGCGCAGGCCGAGCACGTACGCCGCCGTGGAGGCGACGACGCGGTCCCCGTCCCGGGAGAAGTCGGCGAGGGCCCGGTCGGCCGCGGCGCCGGGGACGTCCGCGAGGGCCTGGATCAGGCGGCGGCGGGCGGGGGCCGCGGTGGCGGGGTCGCCGAGGCGGTCCACCAGGGCGGCGGCGATGCGGTCCGCCAGGGCGGGATCGCCCGCCAGGGCGGCCAGTGCGTCGGCCGCGTCGGCGTCGCTGCGGTCCTCGACGACCATGGCGATGAGCACCGCCGCCGCGCCGGCCGCGCCGCGCGCCCCGAGCGCCAAGGCCGCGCGGCAGCGGACCTCCGCGTCGAGGCCGGTGAGCGCCTCCCCCAGGAGTGCGGTCGCCTCGCTGCCCGGGATCTCGGCGAGGGCCCGGACGGCGCGTTCACGCACCTCGGGCGCCGCCGAGCGCAGGCCCTCCCCGAGCAGCGCCGGCCCGTCCCCGCCGGCCTGCGCGAGGGCCCACCGGAGGGCTCCGGCGACGTGCGGGTCCGCCTCGCCGAGCGCGGCCTCCACCAGCGCCTCCACCGGTACGGGGGCCTCGGCGGCCGCCGACAGGGCCGCGCGCTGCCGGGCTCCCGCGCTGTGCGAGGTCAGCGCCTGCAGGAGGGCGACGGTCTGCAGGACGTCCTCCCAGGCGGCCGGCTCCGCGGCGCCGATCCGGCTCAGCCGCGTGAGCAGCTCCGTCTCCGCCGCGATGCGCTCCCGCGTCCGGTCGATGAGGTCCTCGACGAGCCCGGCGGGGGCGAAGCCCGGGTCGTCGAGCGCGCGGCCGACGTCGCGCAGCGACAGCCCGAGGGAGCGCAGGCTCTCGATGTGGAAGATGCGCCGGATGTCCGCGTCGGAGTACTCGCGGTAGCCGGAGGCGGTCCGCACCTCCGGGCGCACCAGGCCGAGCGATTCGTAGTGCCGCAGCATGCGGGCGCTGACCCCGGAGCGCCGCGCGACGTCGCCGATCAACACTGCCTGCCGCCCCTCACTGTCCGGCCCCGAGGGCCGTGACGCGTCTCGCCTCCTCGATCGCGTACTCGAACCCGGCGTCCGGGTCGCGCCGCAGCCGCTCCGTGGCCAGCGCGTGCGTGCGTACGCGGGGGTCGGGGTGCCGCGTCGCGGCGTCCACGGCCGGCAGCATCGCCTCCCCGAGTGCGGCCAGCGCCCGGCTGAGGCTCAGCTGCGTCTCGCGTCCGCCGCGCCCGAGCTGCGTGGCCAACCCTACGGCCAGGGCCTCCTCCCCACCTTCGGGTACGAGGACCACCGCGGCCCGCCAGGCGCTACGGGCCACCTCGTCGTCGGGGTCGGCGAGCAGGGCGGGCGTGATCACCGGCCACGCCCGCCGGTCCCCGATCTTGGAAAGGGTGTGCAGCGCCTGACTTCGCGCCTGCCCCTGCCCCGCGCGCACCTCGTCGACCAGCAGGGGCACGGTCGCCGAGGCCGCGTGGCGGGTGAGCGCCCAGGTGAGCATTTCACGGACGGAAAACTCGGGCTCGACGGCGCACCGCGCGGTCAGCGGGCCGACGTTGCCGGGCGCGGGGGCCGAGCCGACCGCGAGCGCCGCCCGCAGCCGAACGGACGGGTCGTGGTGGGCGAGCGCCGCAAGGGCGCGCAAGGCCTGTGTGTCGGTTTCCGACGCGGTCATGGGAACCACCTCCTGGCCGGCAGTGAACCCCTTGCCACGATGTCAAGGTCAAGCCGGACGAGAACCTCGGTGAGCCGGGCCCGGACGCCAGGGCATCCTAGGCACCCGCCAGGGCGGCGGTCACGGCTGCTTCTGCGTGGAGGCGGGCCGTGGGGAAGAGGGGGACCGGGCTGTCCTCGGGGCCTACGAGGAGTTCGATTTCCGTGCAGCCGAGGATGATGCCTTCCGCGCCGGCGGACACCAGGTCCTGGATGACCTTCCGGTAGGCGGTGCGGGACTCCTCGCGGATGGTGCCGCGGCAGAGTTCCTCGTAGATCACCCGGTGGACGAGGGCGCGGCCCTCGGCGGCCGGGACGGTGACGTCGAGGCCCGCCGCTTCGAGGCGGCCTCGGTAGAAGTCCTGCTCCATGGTGAATGCCGTGCCCAGCAGGCCGACCCGGCGCAGGCCCGAGGCGCGGACGGCGGCTGCTGTGGCGTCGGCCAGGTGCAGGAGCGGGACGGACACCGCCGCCGCGACGGTGTCGGCGACCTTGTGCATGGTGTTCGTGCAGATCAGCACCATGTCGGCGCCGGCCGCCTCCAGGGATCGGGCGGCGGCGGCCAGGGCGTCGCCGGCCTCCGCCCAGCGTCCCTGGACCTGGAGTTGCTCGATGTCCGCGAAGTCCACCGAGTAGAGCACGCAGCGGGCCGAGTGGAGCCCGCCGAGGCGGTCGCGCGTGAACTCGTTCAGGAGGCGGTAGTACTCCGCCGTCGACTCCCAGCTCATTCCGCCGATCAGCCCGATCGTCTTCATCCCCGCTCCCCGCTCGTTCGTCTCGCCGACACCATCCTTACATAAGTCGAATAAGCGATTTGGCTTCGTTTCATAAGTTCGACTTTGAGCGCTCTTGCTGCGACCCATTCGGCGGGTCGGGGGTTTGCGATCGCGTCGAGCGGCCAGACAGTAGGCATCCTGCTCGTCGACAGGGAAGGTTCGTCATGGCAAACATGGTGCTGCTCACCGTGCCGATGCTGGTGGCCGTGCTCCTCACCGTCACCAGGCGTGAGGGCGGCCGGCATGCGGGAGGCCGCCGGTGACGGGTGTGCGCAGTGTGGGCGTGGAGGAGGAGCTGCTGCTGGTCAGCCCGCGGACCGGGGAGCCGATCGCGCTCGCGGCCGCCGTGCTGGAGGCGGCGCGCAGGGCGCCCGGTGGCGGCGAGGAGGTCTTCGAGCGGGAGCTCAAGAACGAGCAGGTCGAGTTCGCGACCCGGCCCGTGACGGAGATGGGCGAGCTCGCCGACGAGATCACCCGGTGGCGGGCCGAGGCCGCGCGCCACGCCGGCGAGGCCGGAGCCGCGGTCGCCGCGCTCGCCACCTCGCCCCTGCCGGTGGAGCCGTCGCGGAGCCCCGGGGAGCGCTACCGGTGGGTGGGCGAGCAGTTCGGCCTGACCGAGCAGGAGCAGCTGACGTGCGGCTGCCACGTCCACGTGTCGGTGGAGTCCGACGAGGAGGGCGTGGCCGTCCTCGACCGGATCCGCCCCTGGCTGCCCGTCCTGACGGCCATGAGCGCGAACTCCCCGTTCTGGCAGGGCCGGGACAGCGGATACGGCAGCTACCGCAGCCGGGTGTGGAACCGGTGGCCGTCCGCCGGGCCGGTGGAGGTCTTCGGCAGTGCGGACCGCTACCACGAGCAGGTCCGGGACATGCTCGGCACGGGCGTCCTGCGGGATGCGGGGATGGTGTACTTCGACGCCCGGCTGTCGGCGACGTACCCGACGGTGGAGCTGCGCACGGCCGACGTGTGCCTGGACCCCTCCGAGCCCGTGCTGCTGGCCACCCTGGCCCGCGCGCTGGTGGAGACCGCCTCCCGGGCCTGGCGGGCGGGCGAGCCGCCGGCCCGGATCGGCGTCGGCCTGCTGCGGCTGGCGTCGTGGCGGGCGGGCAAGTCGGGCCTGGACGGCCCGCTCGTCGATCCGCGCACCATGCGGCAGGCCCCGCCGGAGGCGGTGGTCGAGGCGCTGTTGGACCATGTGGGCGAGGCCCTGGAGGACAGCGGGGACGCCGCGGCGGCCCGCAAGGGCGTGGCGGAGCTGCTGGAACGCGGCAACGGGGCCCGCGTACAGCGCCGGCTGCTGGAGGAGCGCGGCGGGCTGGCGGAGGTCGTGGCCGAATGCGCCCGGCTGACGGTGGGCGGGCCGGGGCGGCCGTAGCCCGCCGCCCCGCGGGGTCGGGGGATCAGGTGCGGCGGTCGTCGATCTGCACGGAGAGGTGCGGCCATGCCGCCGTCAGCCGGGCCAGGTCGCCGGCCGTCGGGCGGCCGGCCTCCCGCAGTGGAGGCGCCGGGAGGAAGTGGACGGTGGTGCCGGTCGTGCCGTCGTCGGGGACGGGGCGCAGGCCGGTGGCGGGCACGCCGTGTTCGTACCGCTGGGTCCAGGCCCCGTCGCGGCGGCGGTTGGTGTGGACGAGCCACGTGCTGAGCGCGGCCACGACGGACATGCCGCGCCGCGCGTGGGTGTCGGGCAGGGGCGGTGCGGCCGGACGGTCGAAGAACCGGAGGTCCTTCGTCGCCATGACCGGCTTCCTCACGGGGTGTCCGTGCTCGTCGAGGCGGGTGTCCGTGCCGCGTCCGTCGTCCGTGACGGCGACGGAGCCGTCGGGGTGGAGGGTCAGGCGGCAGTGGCCGCCGTTGCCGGACGCGGCCTCGTCGGCCGCGTAGGCGACGGCTTCGAGGATCAGGTGCGCGGTGCCGCCGGGGGCGTAGGCCGCCGGGTTCCGACGGATGTGCTCCACGTGGTCGAGGTCGACGGTGCTCGCCCAGTCGTGCGTGGTGTTTTGCCAGGAGGCCCGCGGGGTGGTCGTCACCCGGGAAGTATGCCCCGGAGGTGTTTCGTTGACGGCTGCGGCCCCGGCGTCGACCGCCGGGGCCGCAGCCGTTCCGTGTCCGTGCCGGGCCCGTGCCGACGGGCGGGCGGGCCGGCCGGCAACGCCCCCTAGGGGACCCGCAGGGCCTCCAGGCGCTGGGCGAACGGTACGACCTGGAAGCCGTCCGCCTGGGCCACCGATGTGATGGCGCCCGTCGGCGACCGGGGCGCGATCGCCGCGGCGGTGTCCGTGTCGGGGACACCGGCCCGGCCGGCCGGTGCCATGAAGCGCGCCAGCTCCGCCCCCGCGCGGGCGATCCGCCGCTCGAGGCCCTCCTCGCCCCAGTCCTCCGAGGCCGCGTACACGGCGGTCGGCACGGTGAGCGCGCGCAGGTAGGCGAAGAGCGGGCGCAGGGCGTGCTCGGTGGCCAGGGAGTGGCGGGCCGTGCCGCCGGTCGCCCCGAGGAGCACCGGCTTCCCGGTGAGGGCGTCCTTGTCGATGACGTCGAAGAACGACTTGAACAGGCCGCTGTACGAGGCCGCGAAGACCGGCGTCACGGCGATCAGGCCGTCCGCCGCGGCCACCGCGTCGAGCGCGGCGGCGAGGCGGGCGGGCGGGAACCCGGTGGTGAAGTGCAGGGCGATCTCCGTGGCCAGGTCGCGCAGTTCGAGCACCTCGGGCTCGGCGTCGGCGTGCTCCAGCGTCGCGGCGGTGAGCCGGTCGGCGAGCAGCCGCGTCGAGGAGGGCGAGCCCAGTCCGGCCGATACGGCGATGAGCTTCATGCCTGCGTCTTCTCCTTCGGGGTCTCCCGGGCCGCGGCCACGCGGGCCGAGTGGGTGGGCGCGTCCGGCACGCCGGCCGGACGGAGGCTCGCGAACTCCTTGCGCAGGACGGGCACGACCTCCTCGCCGAGCATGTCGATCTGCTCCAGGACGGTCTTCAGGGGCAGGCCGGCGTGGTCCACCAGGAACAGCTGGCGCTGGTAGTCGCCGGCGTAGTCCCGGAAGGAGAGGGTGCGTTCGATGACCTGCTGGGGCGAGCCGACCGTCAGGGGCGTCTGGGAGGCGAACTCCTCCAGGGACGGGCCGTGGCCGTACACCGGCGCGTTGTCGAAGTACGGGCGGAACTCGCGGACCGCGTCCTGGGAGTTGCGGCGCATGAACACGTGGCCGCCGAGGCCGACGACGGCCTGCTCGGGGGTGCCGTGGCCGTAGTGGGCGTAGCGCTGCCGGTAGAGGTTGACCATCTGCCGGGTGTGGGAGGCCGGCCAGAAGATGTTGTTGTGGAAGAAGCCGTCACCGTAGTAGGCGGCCTGCTCGGCGATCTCCGGGGAGCGGATGGAGCCGTGCCACACGAAGGGGGCGACGCCGTCGAGTGGGCGGGGGGTGGAGGTGAAGGACTGCAGCGGCGTCCGGAACTTGCCCTTCCAGGTGACGGTGTCCTCGTCCCAGAGGCGGCGCAGGAGGGCGTAGTTCTCGATGGCGAGGTCGATGCCGTCGCGGATGTCCTTGCCGAACCAGGGGTAGACCGGGCCGGTGTTGCCGCGGCCCATCATGAGGTCGACGCGGCCGTCCGCGAGGTGCTGGAGCATCGCGTAGTCCTCGGCGATCTTCACCGGGTCGTTCGTGGTGATCAGCGTGGTGGAGGTCGAGAGGATGAGGTTCTCGGTGCGGGCGGCGATGTAGCCGAGCATCGTCGTCGGCGAGGAGGGGACGAACGGCGGGTTGTGGTGCTCGCCGGTGGCGAAGACGTCGAGGCCGACCTCCTCGGCCTTCAGCGCGATCGCGAGCATGGCCTTGATCCGCTCGTGCTCGCCGGGCACGCGTCCGGTGGTCGGATCGGGTGTGACGTCGCCGACGGTGAAGATCCCGAACTGCATGGCTCCCCTTCCCAAGGTTGTTTACGATTCAACTATACCCGGGAACGGGGGTGTCCTGCGAGGTATTCCCGGCCGCGGTGGGGCGGGGGGCCGAGGCTCCGGATGCGGGCGCCCCGGCCTTCCCTGCACGTCCCTGCCTACCAGCCCTGCGGCCTGCCCGGACACGGCGCCGGCGGCGGTGTGTCACCTCGCCGCCCGGCCGCGCCGGACGGCCGTCACACACTCCACGACCACGTGCCGTCCGCGGCGACGAGGCAGGCGAGGACCACGACGTCGGCCACGCCCAAGGCGATGCCGAGACGGGCCCGGGCCGGCCGGGTGGTGCCCTTGCGGAGGGCGAGCGCACCGAGGACGGCGGCGGTCGGGCCGAGGACCAGGTTCGCCACGAGCAGGCCCACCAGCCCGAGGACGAACGCCGTCACGGCCATCGCGTCGGCGTCCCGGAGCCGGGCCGCGTACGGGCGGCGCCCGCCCGGCCGGCGCCCTTCGGCGGTCGGAGCCTGGATCCGTTCACCGGTGCGCGGGCTCATCGGCCGGCACCTCCCCGGCGGCGGGTGCGGCCCGGCGATCCCGCCCGGGCGGGGCCGGAGAGCCGCTCGCGGGCGGCGAAGACGGCGAGCCAGAGCGCGATGGCGAGGCCGGCGGCGACGCTGACGGGGACGGGCACGTGGGCCACGGCGCCGAGGAGGACCCCGAGCAGCAGCAGTGCGGCCACGAGGAAGAGCATCGGACGTCCCTCCGTTCGTAATAGCGGGTGTTCTTGGACTGCTCGGTCTCCGGTTACCCCCGTACGGGCGGCGCACTACCGGCGCTTCCCCCGGCACGGGCGAGGCGGGGGACGTGCCGGGACGGATCTGAGTACGCGTACTCAGGCCGCGGCGCGGGCTGTTGGGGAGAGTGTGGACATGACACAGCCTGGCAGCCGACCCTCCCCGGCCCCGCCGCCGGATGGAGCCGGGGCGGGTGCGGGGCGGCCGACGCGCCGGCCGGAGTCGCGCTGCTGGTCCTCGACGCGGCGGCCGCGTTCGTCGCCCTGCTCGTGGGCCTCGGCCACACGGACGCCGGCCTGTTCGAGGACACGGCGGGCACCGACTGGACGCCGGTCGCCGTCGCGCTCCTCTTCCCGGCCGCCCCGGCCGGGCTCGGCGCCTGGCCGCTGCGGCGCCGGGCGCCCGTCTCCGCCGCCCTGCAGACCCTGGTCGCACTCGCGCTCGTCGGCGCCGCGGTCCTGATCGTGCTCGACGCCGGGGGGCCGGCCCGCCGCTGAGCGCGCAGGGGGCTTCCTCGGTAGCGTGGGAAGCGGACCGTTGCGTCTTTCCCTCCGTTCAAGGAGCGCCGCGCGCATGTCCACGCCTCCAC
>NZ_RPSE01000305.1:0-7829 GCF_003949955.1 Streptomyces sp. WAC05292 | reverse complement strand
TCCTCGCGGGTCACGACGCCGCCCTCGCCGGTGGGCACCACGGAGGCGAGGTCGATCCCGAGGTCCTTGGCGAGCTTGCGGACGGGCGGCTTGGCCAGCGGCCGTTCGCCGCCGCCCGCGTGCCCGCTGCCGTTGAGCGCGGGCGCGGCGGCGGGTGCCGGAGCCGGGACGGCGGCCGGCGCCGCGGCCGGGGCGGCGGCGGCCGGCGCGGCGGTGCCGTTCTGCGCGGCCGGGGCGGCCTTGCGCGGGCGGCGCTTGGTGGAGGACTGGGAGACGCCGTAGCCGACGAGGACGGGCTGGCGGCCCTCGGGCGCCGGCTCCTCGGCGGCTTCCGGCGCGGCGGCCGGGGCCTCGGCGGCGGGGGCGGCCGGCTCGGGCTCGCCGCCCGGGCCGGTCTGCACCGAGATGATGACCTGGCCGACGTCGACCGTGGTGCCCTCCTCGAAGAGGAGCGCGTGCACGGTGCCGTCGAACGGGATCGGCAGCTCGACGGCCGCCTTCGCCGTCTCGACCTCGCAGACGACCTGGCCGTCGGTGACGGTGTCACCGGGCTGGACGTACCACTTGAGGATCTCGGCCTCGGTGAGGCCCTCGCCCACGTCGGGCATCTTGAATTCGCGGATGGTCACGGGGGCTCTCCTCAGTACGCCAGCGAGCGGTCGACGGCGTCGAGCACCCTGTCCAGGCCGGGCAGGTACTCCTCCTCCAGGCGGGCCGGCGGGTACGGGGCGTGGAAGCCGCCCACGCGCAGCACCGGCGCCTCCAGGTGGTAGAAGCAGCGTTCGGTGATGCGGGCGGCGATCTCCGAGCCGACGCCGAGGAACACCGGCGCCTCGTGGACGACCACGAGCCGGCGGGTCTTCTCGACGGAGGCCTGCAGCCCGTCGAAGTCGATCGGGGACATCGAGCGCAGGTCGACGACCTCCACCGACTTGCCCTCCTCGGCCGCGGCGGCGGCCGCCTCCAGGCAGAGCTTCACCATCGGGCCGTAGGCGGCCAGCGTGATGTCGCTGCCCTCGCGGGCGGTGCGCGCGGTGTGCAGGGAGTCCGGGATGGCCTCGGTGTCGACCTCGCCCTTGTCCCAGTAGCGGCGCTTCGGCTCGAAGAAGATCACCGGGTCGTCGCTGAGGATGGCCTGCTGGAGCATCCAGTAGGCATCGCTCGCGTTCGACGGGGAGACCACCTTCAGGCCCGCGACGTGCGCGAACAGCGCCTCGGGGGACTCCGAGTGGTGCTCGACGGCGCCGATCGCGCCGCCGTACGGGATGCGGACGACGACGGGCAGCTTGACCTTGCCGAGCGCGCGGGCGTGCATCTTGGCGAGCTGCGTGACGATCTGGTCGTACGCGGGGAAGACGAACCCGTCGAACTGGATCTCCACGACCGGGCGGTAGCCGCGCAGGGCCAGGCCGACCGCCGTGCCGACGATGCCGGACTCGGCGAGCGGGGTGTCGATGACCCGGTCCTCGCCGAAGTCCTTCTGGAGCCCGTCGGTGATCCGGAAGACGCCGCCGAGCTTGCCGACGTCCTCGCCCATGATCAGGACCTTCGGGTCCGTCTCCAGGGCCTTGCGCAGCGACTCGTTGAGCGCCTTCGCGACCGACATCTTCTCGACAGCCATCAGTGACCCTCCTCGAAGGACGCGAGGTAGGCGGCGAACTCGGCGCGCTCCTCGTCGACGAGCGCGTGCCCGTCCGCGTAGACGTTCTCGAAGATCGCCATGGTGTCGGGGTCGGGCATGGCGCGCACCACCTCGCGGACGCGCTTGCCCAGGGCCTCGCTCTCGGTCTCCAGCTCCTCGAAGAAGGCCTCGTCGGCGCCTCCGGAGGCGAGCAGGTGGGCCTTCAGGCGCAGGATCGGGTCCTTGGCCTCCCAGGCCTGCCGCTCCTCGTCGCGCCGGTAGCGCGTCGGGTCGTCGGAGGTGGTGTGGGCGCCCATGCGGTAGGTGTACGCCTCGACGAGCGTCGGGCCCTCGCCGCGGCGGGCGCGGTCCAGGGCCCAGCGGGTGACCGCGAGGCAGGCGAGGACGTCGTTGCCGTCGACGCGGACGCCGGGGAAGCCGAAGCCCTCGGCGCGGCGGTAGAGCGGCACGCGCATCTGGCGCTCGGTCGGCTCGGAGATCGCCCACTGGTTGTTCTGGCAGAAGAACACCACGGGGGCGTTGTAGACGGCCGAGAAGGTGAAGGCCTCGGCGACGTCGCCCTGGCTGGACGCGCCGTCGCCGAAGTAGGCGATGACCGCCGAGTCGGCTCCGTCCTTGGCCACGCCCATCGCGTACCCGGTCGCGTGGAGCGTCTGGGAGCCGATGACGATCGTGTACAGGTGGAAGTTGTTGACGTTGGGGTCCCAGCCGCCGTGGTTCACGCCGCGGAACATGCCGAGGAGGTTCGTCGGGTCGACCCCGCGGCACCAGGCGACCCCGTGCTCGCGGTAGGTCGGGAAGACGTAGTCGTCGTCGCGCAGGGCGCGGCCGGAGCCGATCTGGGCGGCCTCCTGGCCGAGCAGCGAGGCCCACAGGCCCAGCTCGCCCTGGCGCTGCAGGGCGGTGGCCTCGCCGTCGAAGCGGCGGGTGAGGACCATGTCGCGGTAGAGCCCGCGCAGGTCCTCGGTGGTGATGTCCTCGACGAAGGCCGCGAACTCCGCGTTGTCGGGGTTCTCCGCCGCGCCGATGCGCTCGCCCTCGGGCGTCAGCAGCTGCACGAGCTGCGGCTCGGTGTTCTGCGGGGTGGCGGCTGCCTTGGCTGCGGGGGCCTTGGCGGCGCTCGCGGCGCCTGCCGCCCGCTTGGTGCCGCTGCTGCGTCGCGGCTTGCGCGCGGCAGTGCTCTCCACGGTCACGTGTTGCTCCTCCGTCGGTCCGGCTCCCGGGTTCTCCGGGGTCCAGTGCGGCTCACCCGGTTCCGTGTCCGCGCACGGGGTGGGTGCGCGTCGTGTACGGGATCCGAGCGTGACAGGTGCCCCGGCGACTGCCCTGCGCAATGCACGTTACCCAGTGCGCCGCATAACTGCGAAACCCCGCTGACCTGCGTTTTTGCTTGGATTTCCAAGTAAATCCGGGGTCGCGGGAACAACCACTGGTCACAGCCTTGCAGGGGGCCGGAACAACGGCACGTTATCCCGGGTAACGACCTGGGGGAAGGGGTGAGTGTGTGAAACTGAGTTCGTGCGCGAAGACGGAAAAATCAAGGTATTCCTCCTGGACGACCACGAAGTGGTACGGCGCGGAGTGCACGAGCTCCTGTCGGGCGAGGAGGACATCGAGATCGTCGGAGAGGCCGGCAGCGCAGCCGACGCCCTCGTGCGCATCCCCGCCACCCGTCCGGACGTGGCCGTCCTCGACGTGCGCCTGCCGGACGGCAGCGGGGTGGAGGTCTGCCGCGAGGTCCGCTCGCGGGACGAGCACGTCAAGTGCCTGATGCTGACGTCCTTCGCCGACGACGAGGCCCTCTTCGACGCGATCATGGCCGGTGCCTCGGGGTACGTCCTGAAGGCGATCCGCGGCAGTGAGCTGCTGGGCGCCGTGCGGGACGTGGCGGCGGGCCGGTCGCTGCTCGACCCGGTGGCGACGGCGCGGGTGCTGGAGCGGCTGCGGGACGGCGGGGGCGGCCGGGGCGAGGACCGGCTGGCGAACCTGACCGGGCAGGAGCGCAGGATCCTCGACCTGATCGGGGAGGGCCTGACCAACCGGGCCATCGGCGAGCGGCTGCACCTCGCCGAGAAGACGATCAAAAACTACGTGTCCGGCCTGCTGTCGAAGCTCGGCATGGAGCGCCGGTCGCAGGCCGCCGCGTACGTGGCCCGGCTGAAGGCCGAGCGCCGCGCCTGAGAAGTTTCCGACCGGTAATCACCGGAACGGCGCAATGGGCGGGCCTTCCGGCCCGGAAACGGAACTATTCAAACCGTTTCCGGGCCGGTTTTGCGTGCGGGCCGGCGGGTGTTCAGCCCGCGTCGTCCTGCTGCGGCTTGGGCGATTCCACCGGCACCGACGGCGGCTTGGACGACGGCGACGCCTTCGAGGGCGACGGCGAGGAGGAGGCGGACTTCGACGCGGAGGGCGACGGGCTGGACGACGCCGACTGGGAGAAGGAGGGGCTCGGCGAGTTCCGGGTGCGGCTCGGCGGCGGCGAGAAGTCGTCCGAGGGACGGGAGTTGCCCGAGGTGTCCGTCGAGGGGGCCTCCTGCGAGGACGACGGGCTGTTCTGCGCGCCGCCGGTGGAGCTCTGCACGGTCGCCGGCGAACCGCCGCCCCCGCCGCCGTTGTCGCCGACGGACTTGACGGCGTACGCGACGCCGCCGGCGATGGCGACGATGGCGAGGACCGCGAACAGCCACAGCTTCCAGCGGCCGCCGCCGCGGTCGTCGTACCGGTCGTAGCCGTCGTACCCGTCGCGGCCGCCGCCCGCGCCCGGGCCGCCGTGGCCGCGGCCCTGGGCGTCGTAGCCGCCGGGGAAGGCCGCGCCGTCGTCCGGGTTCAGCGGCGGCACCATCGGCTGCTGGAACTGCGAGGTCGTGGCGTGCGCGGGGTAGCCCTGCGCACCGCCCTGGGCGACGGGCATCGCGGTGGTCGGCGCGGCGCCGCCCCGGCCATGGGGCAGGGCCATGGTGACCGGGCCGGTGTTCCAGGTGCCGGAGCCGGCCCCCTGGTCCTGGAGCATCTGGAGGGCGTACTGGACGAGTCCGCGCATCTCCTCGGCGCTCTGGAACCGGTCGTCCGGGTCCTTGGCGAGGGCGCGCATGACGAGCCCGTCGAGTTCCTGCGGGATGTCGGGGCCGTCGGGCAGCTGCGAGGGCGGCACCGGCGCGTCCTGGACGTGCTGGTAGACCACCGACAGCGGTGTCTCGCCCGTGAAGGGGGGCCGCAGCGCGAGCAGTTCGTAGAGGAGGCAGCCGGTGGCGTAGAGGTCGGAGCGGTGGTCGACGGCCTTGCCGAGGGCCTGCTCCGGCGACAGGTACTGGGGGGTGCCCATGACCATGCCGGTCTGCGTCATCGTCGACTGGGCGCCGTGCAGGGCGCGGGCGATGCCGAAGTCCATGACCTTGACGGCGCCGGCGCCGGTGATGATGACGTTGGCGGGCTTGATGTCGCGGTGCACGATGCCGTGCTGGTGCGAGTAGGCCAGCGCCTCCAGCACCCCGGAGACGATGATGAGGGCCTGCTCGGGGCCGGGCGGCTCGCCGCTGCTGAGCAGGAGGTCGCGGATGGTGCGCCCCTCGACCAGCTCCATGACGATGTACGGCACCGTGTTGGCGCCGACCTTGTCCTCGCCGGAGTCGTACACGGCGACGACCGCGTGGTGGTTGAGCCCGGCGACCGACTGCGCCTCGCGCGTGAAGCGCGCCTTGGAGACCGGGTCCTCCGCGAGGTCGGCCCGCAGCAGCTTCACCGCGACGGTCCGGCCGAGCCGGACGTCCTCGGCGGCGAACACCTCCGCCATGCCGCCGCGGCCCAGGCGGTGCGTCAGCCGGTAGCGGCCGTCGCCGACCAGGCCGCCGGCGCCCCAGTGCTCAGGACCATCTGCCATCCCGGCGCCGCGTTCCTCGGGTTCGGGTGCCATGAATCCTCGCCGTCGTCTCTCTCGGCCGCCGCGCTCAGCGGTAGGTCCTTTTTCGGGTGCTCCGATGAACGCTACAGCCTCCGCACAGGTCGCCGTTCGGACAATGGCTCGCCGTCGCCCCGCGGTCACGGAACGGGCACCTGGCTTGACGTGTGCTTGCCCTCCGGCAGACTGGGCCCGACATGCGCTCAGCCAGACGCGTCAGGACACACCCCGAGGGGAAGCAACAGTCATGAGCCAGGACGGCAATCAGGCCCAGTACGCGGGCGGCTCTCTGGCCGGTGGCCGTTACCAGCTAAGGGATTTGCTCGGCGCGGGCGGCATGGCCTCCGTGTACCTGGCGTACGACTCGGCGCTGGACCGGCAGGTGGCCATCAAGACGCTGCACAGCGACCTGGGCCGCGAGCAGTCGTTCCGGGAGCGGTTCCGGCGTGAGGCGCAGGCTGTTGCGAAACTGTCGCACACCAACATCGTCTCGGTCTTCGACACGGGCGAGGGCGAGGTCGTCTTCCCCGACGGCCGGGCCGACGCGGCGGTCATGCCGTACATCGTCATGGAGTACGTGGAGGGCCGTCCGCTCGGCTCCGTACTGGAGGAGGACATCCGCCAGTACGGGGCGATGCCCGCCGACAAGGCGCTGAAGGTGACGGCCGACGTGCTGGCCGCGCTGGAGACCAGCCACGAGATGGGCCTGGTCCACCGCGACATCAAGCCCGGCAACGTCATGATGACCAAGCGCGGCGTGGTCAAGGTGATGGACTTCGGCATCGCCCGCGCCATGCAGTCGGGCGTCACCTCCATGACGCAGACCGGCATGGTGGTCGGCACCCCGCAGTACCTGTCCCCGGAGCAGGCGCTGGGCCGCGGCGTCGACGCCCGCTCCGACCTGTACTCGGTCGGCATCATGCTCTTCCAGCTGCTGACGGGGCGGCTCCCGTTCGACGCCGACTCACCGCTGGCGATCGCGTACGCGCACGTCCAGGAGGAGCCGGTCGCCCCGTCCTCCGTCAACCGCGCCATCAGCCCGGCGATGGACGCGCTCGTGGCGCGGGCGCTGAAGAAGAACCCGAACGAGCGCTTCCCCACCGCCGCCGCGATGCGCGACGAGATCGCGCGCGTCCAGGCGGCCGGGCAGACCGGCGCCCCGGCCATCGTCCCCGGCGCCCACACGGGCGGCAGCGGCGCGGGTGTCGGCTCGACCGTGTTCCCGCCGCTCGACTCGGGCCTCCAGGGCCCGCCCGGGCACGCGGTGCAGCAGCCGTACGCGCCGACCCCGGCGCCCGCCGCGTACGCGCCGACGCCGCCGCCGGCGGCGATGGGCCAGGGCGGCTACGCCTACCCGCCACAGCCGCAGACGGCGCAGGGCTACGCACCGCAGACGCCGCCGCCGTTCACGGCCGCCGGGCAGGGCGCTCCGGCCGCGGCCGGAGCGGGCGGCCGGAAGAACATGCCGGTCGTCGTGGGCGCGATCACCGTGGCGCTGCTCGCGGTGGGCGGGCTGGTCTACGCGATCTCCGGCAACGGCGAGCAGGGCGGCAAGGACGACCGGACGGACGCGCAGACGACGGGCGGCCAGGCCAGCCCCTCCGGTTCCGCCAAGGCCGGGCACAAGGGTCCGGACACGACGCGCACGATCGACCCGCAGAAGTGCAAGGAGCCCACCAAGCACTACAGCGACGCGACGAAGGTGATCGCGCCGGACTTCCGGTACAAGCACCTGCGCTCGGTGAAGGAGTGCATCCAGGCGGCGGGCTGGAAGTACAAGATCGAGAAGCGCGACGAGGCGGTCTACGGCGAGGACACCGTCCTCCAGCAGCTTCCCGAGGCGGGCGGCAAGGTCGACAAGGAGGGCACCGAGTTCACGCTGGTCGTCTCCACCGGCGACCCGCAGTAGCACCTCCGCCGCAGGCTGGACGGGCCCGTTAGGGGCCTTGTGACGACACCGGCATCCCGGGCCACCCGTGTGGGGCGCCCGGGATGCCGCTTTTGCACCACCATGTGAATCTGGGCGGGACATCTCGGCCTCCTCCCGGGCCACGCCCCGGGGGGACCCATGCGGACGGGAGGCGCTCGCCGTGCACCGACGCCGCACACGCCACCGGGCGGCCGGGGCGGCCCTGGCCGCCGCGGCCGCCGTCTGCGCCCTCTCCGCCGCCCCGGGGGCGGGAGCGGCGGAGCCGGGCTTCGCCGCGGTGCGGCAGGAGCCCGGGGAGGGGCCCGGGCGGGAACAGGACGGCGCGGACGGTGCGGACGGCGCACGGGAGGCCGCAGCCGGGG
>NZ_RPSE01000304.1:0-7853 GCF_003949955.1 Streptomyces sp. WAC05292 | reverse complement strand
CGCATCCGGGCCGGGCCGGCGGGCGGAATCCACGGTGAGCGGCCCGTACGGGCCGCACCGGCAGCGAAGGAGGTGGCACCGTGTCTTCATCCCCGGACACGTCGGACGTGCTGGTGGTGGGGGCGGGGTTCCCGCGGCCCTGGCCTCCGTCACGGACGGCCGGGGGCGCAGCCGGGCGTACACCTCGGGCGTCGCCGACCTGGCCACCGGCGCCCCGGTGCCGCGCGACGGCCAGGTCCGCATCGGCAGCAACAGCAAGGCGTTCACGGCGGTGGTCGTGATGCAGCTCGTCGCCGAGGGCCGGGTGGACCTCGACGGCAGCGTCGACGCCTACCTGCCGGGGCTCGTGCGCGGCGACGGCATCGACGGCCGGCGCATCACCGTCCGCCGGCTCCTCCAGCACACGAGCGGGCTGCCGGACTACACCGGCCGCCTCGGCGAGGAGATCCGCGCCTACGAGCCGCGGGAGCTGCTTTCGCTCGCCCTCGGGCAGAAGGCCGACTTCGAGCCGGGGGCGGGCTGGAAGTACAGCAACACCAACTACGTGGTCGCGGGCCTGCTGGTGGAGGAGGTCACCGGGCGCTCCCTCGCCGCGGAGATCGAGCGGCGGGTCATCCGGCGCGCGGGGCTGCGCCACACCTACGTCCCCGCCCCCGGCGAGCTGCGCATCCGCGAGCGGCACGCCAAGGGCTACCACCGGGCTTCCCCGGACGCGCCGTTCGTCGACGCGACGGAATGGGACCCGTCGTGGGCGTGGGCGGCGGGCCAGGTGGTGTCCACGCCCTCCGACCTCGACCGCTTCTACTCCGCGCTGCTGCGCGGCCGCCTCGTCCCGCGGGCGCAGCTCGACCAGATGCGCACCACGGTCCCGGCGGGCCGGCCGTTCGCCGAGGGGGCCGGCTACGGACTCGGCCTGGTCTCCACTCCGCTGTCCTGCGGCGCCGTCTCCTGGGGACACGGAGGCAGCATGACGGGGTACGAGACGCGGGGCGGCACCACCGAGGAGGGCCTCTCGGTGAGCGTCGCCGTCACCACGCAGCCGGGGCGGGCGGCGCAGCAGCACATGGAGCGCATCGTGCACGCCTGGCTGTGGCAGCCGTTGGACGTACCCGTGGTGCAGGACGAGGAGAGCCAGGCCCGCTCCGCCGACGCGGTGCTGCGGGAGGCCGCGAAGCGGGTCGCCGACCGCTTCCCGGACCTCGCCGTGACGGCCGAGGTGAAGTCGGCGGGCGCGGTCGCGGCGCTGCTGGAGGAGAGCGAGCGGTCTCGGATGCTGGTCCTCGGCTCCCGGGGGCACGGTGCGCTCGTCGGCTACCTCCTCGGCTCGTACGGGCAGGAGGTGATCGCCGAGGCGGCGGGGCCCGTCGTGTCCGTACGGGAACGCGACGCTCAGGCGGGCGGCCCGGGCGAGGGCGGGGAGGTCGTCGTCGGCCAGCAGGGCGGCCCGGAGGACAGCGAGGCGGTGCTGGGCTTCGCGTTCGAGGCCGCCGCCGCGCGCGGTGCGGCGCTGCGGGCCGTACGGGCCTGGACGCTGCCGCCGGTCTTCGCCTACAGCCCCGGCTCGCTGCGCCTGGCGGACGAGGCGGGCGGGCTGGAGCCGTTCGAGCGGAAGGCGCTGGCCGAGGCACTCGCACCGTGGCGCAAGCGGTACCCCGACGTGCCGGTGACCGAGCACGTGGAGATCGGCAGCGCGGGGCAGGTCCTGCTGTCGGCGGCCTCCCGGGCGCAGCTGCTGGTGGTGGGCCGCCGGGTGCGCCGCGTCCCGCTGGGCAGCCGCATCGGGTCGGTCGCCCATGCGGCCCTGCACCACGCGGGCTGTCCCGTGGCGGTCGTGCCGCCCGCGTGACGGGCGGCCGGCCGGGCGCCTGCCCTGTGCGGGCGCCCGGGCGCATGCCGGCGGGCCACCCCGTGTCGCGCCCGGTCGGAGGGGACTTCGGCCGAGGCGGGCGGCCCGGCCGGGGAGGCCGCGATCGGCGGCCCGAACGCCCGCCCCCTCGCGGGGTGCGGGGACCTTCGGCCCACCTCCGGGGACTTGCCGGCCCTGCCGGGCCCCGCGCGAGGCGTGGTGGACTCCACAGGCCGGCGCGTCCGGGCCGCCAGGGCTCCGGAGAGCGCGGCGGGAGAGGGGTTGCAGACATGGCCACGGCAGAGATCAGCATGACGGTGGTCGGGGGCGGGCCGGACACGGTGGCGGTCGCGGTGTCCGGGGAACTGGACATCCACACCGCCGGCCGCGTCGAGTCGGAGCTGGCCGGCCTGGCGGGCGGGGCGAAGCGGGAACTCCTTCTCGACCTGGCAGGGGTCACCTTCTGTGACAGCTCGGGGGTCGAGTCCCTGCTGCGGGTGCACGAGCGCTGCGCGGCGCGCGGGCTGCGGCTGAGCCTGCGGCGGGTGCAGCGGCTCCCCGGGCGGGTCATCCGCGCGCTCGGCGTGGACCGGGCCGTGCCCTGCTCCTTCGCCTGAGGCCCTGGGCCTGGGCCTGCCTGGGCCACCTGGTCCTGACCCGTCGGACCGCCGAGCGGCAGGTGGGCGGGGTTGACGGTGCAGCCGCGCTCCGGAGGGTGCACGGACCCGGGGCGGATACCGCGCCCGGCGCATGACGCGCTCGGACGGGCCGAGCCCTGCGGCTGCTCGGCGCGTTCTCGCGGGGCGACCACCCTTCACCCGCAGGCGCTGCCCGGCCGTCGTCCCGGGCGTCGGCCGCCGCGGGCGGGCAGCACGTCGCCGTACGGCCCCGCGGCCTCCGACGACGCTGCCGTGTGCCGGGATCCGGGGCTCCGGAGCGCCGCCGCCCGGCGCTCCGGAGCCGGTCAGTGGTCCCAGGTCCAGTCGGCGACCTCGGGCATGTCGGTGCCGTGTGCGCGGATGTAGGCGTGGTGGCGGGTGCGGGCGTCGGCCATGGCCTGCCGGACGCCGGCGGCGCGGGCGGAGAGGCCGGGGACGCGGTCGATGACGTCCATGACGAGGCGGTAGCGGTCGAGGTCGTTGCGCACGACCATGTCGAACGGGGTCGTGGTGGTGCCGACCTCCTTGTAGCCGCGGACGTGCAGGTCGGGGTGGCCGTGGCGGCGGTAGGCGAGCCGGTGCACGAGCCAGGGATAGCCGTGGTAGGCGAAGACGACCGGCCGGCCGGGGGTGAAGAGGGCGTCGTATTCGAGGTCGGTCATGCCGTGCGGGTGGTCCTCGCGGGGCATCAGGCGGGTCATGTCGACCACGTTCACGACGCGCACGGCGACGTGGGGCAGGTGCCGGCGCAGCAGGTCGGCCGCCGCCAGGACCTCCTGGGTGGGGACGTCGCCGGCGCAGGCGAGGATGACGTCGGGCTCGCGCGTGCCGTCCTCCGTGCCCGCCCACTCCCAGACGCCGGCGCCCCGGGCGCAGTGGGCGCGGGCCTCGTCGAGGGAGAGCCAGTCGAAGCAGGGCTGCTTGCCGGCCACGACCACGTTGACCTGGTCGCGGCTGCGCAGGACGTGGTCGGCCACCGACAGGAGGGTGTTGGCGTCCGGCGGCAGGTAGACGCGGACGACTTCGGGGCTCTTGTTCAGGACGTGGTCGACGAAGCCGGGGTCCTGGTGCGAGAAGCCGTTGTGGTCCTGGCGCCACACGTGCGAGGTGAGCAGGTAGTTGAGGGAGGCGACGGGGGCCCTCCAGGGCAGGGCGCGGGAGGTCCGGAGCCATTTGATGTGCTGGTTGACCATGGAGTCGACGATGTGGACGAAGGCCTCGTAGCAGGAGAACAGGCCGTGGCGGCCCGTCAGCAGATAGCCCTCCAGCCAGCCCTGGCAGGTGTGCTCGGAGAGGATCTCCATGACCCGTCCGTGCCGGTCGAGGTCCTCGTCCGCGGGCAGGACCTGCTCCTGCCAGGCCTTGCCGCTGGCCGCGTACACCGCCTGGAGGCGGTTGGAGGCGGTCTCGTCGGGGCCGACGAGCCGGAAGTCGCGGCGGTCGGAGGTCGCGGCCATCACGGCCTGGAGGAGGTCTCCCAGCACCCTGGTCGGCTCGTGGCGGGTGCCGCCCGGGCGGTCCACGGGTACGGCGAACCGCTCCAGGGGCGGCAGGGGCAGGTCCCGGACGAGGAGGCCGCCGTTGGCGTGCCGGGTGGCGCCCAGCCTGCGCGGGCCCTCCGGTACGCAGGCCAGGACCCGGGGGCGCGGCCTGCCGTCGTCGTCGAAGAGCTCCTCGGGGCGGTAGGAGCGGAGCCAGGCCTCCAGTTGGGCGCGGTGGCCGTCGTCCTCCCGTACGGCCGGCAGGGGGACCTGGTGGGCTCGCCAGGTCCCTTCGACGGGCAGGCCGTCGACCTCGGCGGGGCCGGTCCAGCCCTTGGGGGTGCGCAGGACGATGACGGGCCAGCGGGGGCGGCCGTCGGCGGCGCCGCCGCGCGCCCGCTGCTGGATGTCGCGGATGCGGTCGACGGCCGTGTCCATGGCGGCGGCCATGGCCTGGTGGACGTGGCGGGGGTCGTCGCCGGTGACGTGGAGGGGGTCGTGGCCGTATCCGCGCAGCAGGTCGTCGAGTTCGGGCTCGGGCAGGCGGGCCAGCACCGTCGGGTTGGCGATCTTGTAGCCGTTGAGGTGGAGGATCGGCAGGACCGCCCCGTCGTGGACGGGGTCGAGGAACTTGTTGGAGTGCCAGGAGGCGGCGAGCGGGCCGGTCTCGGCCTCGCCGTCGCCGATCACGCAGGCCACCAGGAGGCCGGGGTTGTCGAAGGCGGCGCCGTACGCGTGGGAGAGCGCGTAGCCGAGTTCGCCGCCCTCGTGGATGGAGCCGGGGGTCTCGGGGGCGACGTGGCTGGGGACGCCGCCCGGGAAGGAGAACTGGCGGAAGAGCCGGGACATGCCCTCCTCGTCGCGGCTGACGTTCGGATAGGTCTCGCTGTAGCTGCCTTCGAGCCAGGCGTTGGCGAGCACGGCGGGGCCGCCGTGCCCGGGACCCCAGATGCACAGGGCGTCCAGGTCCCGGAGGCGGATCACCCGGTTGAGGTGGGTGTGGACGAGGTTCAGGCCAGGCGAGGTGCCCCAGTGGCCGAGCAGCCGCGGTTTGATGTGGGCCGGTTCCAGGGGTTTGCGCAGCAGCGGGTTGTCCATCAGGTAGATCTGGCCGGCGGAAAGGTAGTTGGCCGCCCGCCAGTGGGCGTCGAGGGCGCCGAGCTCGTCGTCGTCGAGCGGGGCGTTCTGCGGGCGCTGGTCGCTGCGCATGCTTCCTCCATCGTCGTGGCTCGCGGGGTCTGCGGACCGGATCGGCGGGTCGGGGGCGGGTGCGGGCCGGATGCGGCCCCCTTGCGCTGTCGTACCGGACGGGGCCCCGTACGGCACGGTGGCACGGGCGCAGGGCCGGCGATAGGGGCCGGATGGGCCACCGCGCGGGCCGCGGGTCTTCGGTGCCGCGGCCCGCGGCGGCCGCGGGGCGGGGCCGGCCTCGCCGGTACGGCGCCCGGGGGTTTCGGTCACGGTGTCGCGGGTGCCCGCCGCGGCCGCGGAGTACCGCCTCCGGCACGCGCCTCCTGCCCGAGCGGTCGCCGAAGAGGCGCGGGCTCGCCCTGCCGGGACCGGCGGCGGAGGGTGGTGCGGGTCAGGGGGTGGTGGCGCTCGTGCTGTCGGGGTGGAGGGTGAAGACCTGGTCGAGGCCGACGATCCGCATGACGCGGAGCGTGTTGGGGGGTACGGCGGCGAGCGCCAGATCCGCCTGGGCTGCGTGGGCGTGGCTGCGGGCCGCGAGCAGGGCGCTGAGGCCGCTGGAGTCGCAGAACTCCATATCGGCGAGGTCGAGGACCAGGCGCAGGCCGGGACGGAGGGCGAGGGCGGTGACGCGTTCGCGAAGCTCGGGGGCGCTGGCGTGGTCGAGGTCGCCGGAGACTTCCAGGACGGGCCCGGTGGCGGCCACCCGGGCGGTGATCCTCAACGGGGTCACGGGGTGCCTCCCGTCGGGTGGGCCGGGGCGGGGACCCCGAGGGCCAGGAGGGCGGTGTCGTCGTCGAGGCCGTCGCCGAAGCCGGCGAGCAGGCCGGTCAGGGCCCCGATGAGGGACGCGGGTGAGGTGCCGGACCGTGCGGCGTGCCCGGTGGCGAAGGCGAGCACGGCCTCCTCCCCGTACAGGTCGGTGCGGGTCCTGCCGGTGCGGGCCTCGGTGAGGCCGTCGGTGTAGAGCAGCAGGGTGTCGCCGGGGCGCAGGACGGTGGTGGCGGTGGTGAAGGTGGCGGCGGGCAGGACGCCGACGAGGAGGCCTCCGGGGGTGCGGAGGTAGGCGGCCGTGCCGTCGGCGCGGACGACGAGGGCCGGCGGGTGGCCGCCCGAGGCGAGGTGGACGGTGACGTGTCCGGTGGCGGGGTCCGGTTCGAGCGTGCCGAAGATCGCGGTGCAGTAGCGGGTGTCGCCGCCGGCGGCGTACCGGTCGTGGAGCACCGTGTTGAGGGTCGTGAGGGCGGAGACGGGGTCGGGGTCGTGCAGGGCGGCCGCGCGGAGCGTGTACCGGGTCAGGGAGGTCACCGCGGCGGCCTGCGGGCCCTTGCCGCACACGTCGCCGAGGAAGAAGGCGAAGCGCTTGCCGTCGATGGGGAAGACGTCGTAGAAGTCGCCCCCGAGGCGGTCGGGCGAGGCGGTGTGGTAGTGCGCCGCAGCTTCCATGCCGGGCACCGGGGGCAGGGTTTCGGGCAGCAGCGACCGCTGGAGCACGGCGAGGGCGTCCTGCAGGCGCGCGCGGTCGGCTTCGGCCTGCCGGCGTGCCGCCTCTGCGGCCTGGCGGCCGCGCAGGAGCTCCTCCTCGTAGGCCCGCCGGTCCCGGGCGTCGAAGACGGTGGTGCGGATGAGCAGCGGCTCGCCGGTGGTGCCGTACTTGACGACCGAGGAGACCAGCACCGGTATGCGGCCGCCGCCGGCCTGCCTGAGCTCCAGGGCGATGCCGCTGATCTCGCCCTGCATGCGCAGCAGCGGCGCGAAGTGCGTCTCGTGGTAGAGCCTGCCGCCGACGGTGAGCAGGTCCGCGAAGCGCATGCGGCCCAGCACTGCGGGCCGCTCCAGGCCGAGCCAGCCCAGCAGCGTCTCGTTGATCTTGGCGATGGTGCCGTCCATCAGGGTGGACAGGTAGCCGCACGGCGCCTTCTCGTACAGTTCCTCGGCGCTGTCCTCCAGGAGTGCGGCGAACGCGGCCCCGGTCGCCCTGTCGTCGTCGGGGCCGTGGGGGTCGGGCTGCTGCTGCCCGGCGCGGCACATCACTGCAGGCCGCCCAGGAAGTCGCGGATCGCCTGGTTGGTGGCCTGGGGTGCGGACAGCTGCGGGCAGTGGCCCGTCGCGTCGAGGGTGACGAGGGTCGAGCCCGGGATCGCCCGGTGGACGAACGCGCCGACCTCCCGGGGGGCGATGGCGTCCTCACGGCATTCCAGTACGAGGGTGGGCACGCCGACGCGCCCGAGCTCCTCCCGGGAATCCGACAGGAACGTGGTGCGGGCGAAGACGCGCGCCACGGCCGGGTCGGTGGCGCAGAAGCTGTTGGTGAGCTCCTCGCCGAGTTCGGGCCGGTCCGGGTTCCCCATGATCACGGGCGCCATGGCCGCCGACCAGCCGAGGTAGTTGGACTCCAGCGACTCCAGCAGCTCGTCGATGTCCTCGCGGCTGAAGCCGCCGCGGTAGCCGCCGTCGTCGATGTACCGCGGCGACGGCGCGACCATCACCAGCGAGCCGATGCGCTCGGGGGACATCTCGGCGGCGAGTACGCCGACCATGGCGCTGACGGAATGCCCGACGAACGCGGCACCGCGCAGGTCGAGTGCCTCGCACACCTCCACGGCGTCGCGCGCGTACCCCTCCAGCGAGCCGTAGCGCTCCTCCGAGAACGCGGAGAGGTCCGAGCGGCCGGCACCC
>NZ_RPSE01000303.1:0-7877 GCF_003949955.1 Streptomyces sp. WAC05292 | reverse complement strand
CAGGTCGGCATGGAGATCGACTTCGCGTTGAAGCACCTCCCCCGCTGAACCCCGCCACCGCGGCCGCGGTGGCGGGGTTCAGCGGGGGAGGTGCTTCAACGCGAAGTCGATCTCCATGCCGACCTGCTTGATCCGCTCCTCGACGACGAGCGAGCCGTGCCCGGCGTCGTAGCGGTACACCTCGTGCACCGCCCCGCGCGCCGCCAGCCGGTCGACGTAGTTCTCGATCTGCCGGATCGGGCAGCGCGGGTCGTTCACGCCCGCCGCGATGTGCACCGGCGCCCGCACCGCGTCCACATACGTCAGCGGAGAGGACGCCGCGAAGCGCTCCGGGACCTCCTCCGGCGCGCCGCCGAAGAGCGTGCGGTCCAGGGACTTCAGCGCCTCCATCTCGTCGTGGTAGGCGCTCACGTAGTCCGCGACCGGCACGGCGGCCAGGCCCACCGTCCACGCCTCGGGCTGCGTGCCCAGCCCGAGCAGGGTCAGGTAGCCGCCCCACGAGCCGCCCGACAGCACCAGCCGCGCCGGATCGGCGAGCCCGCTGCCCACCGCCCAGGCGCGGACCGCGGCGACGTCCTCCAGCTCGATCAGGCCGACCCGGTGCTTGAGCGCGTCCGTCCACGCCCGCCCGTAGCCGGTCGAGCCGCGGTAGTTCACCCGGACCACCGCGAAGCCGTGGTCCAGCCAGGCCGCCGGACCCGCCGCGAAGGCGTCCATGTCGTGCCAGGTCGGGCCGCCGTGCAGCTCGAACACCGTCGGGAACGGGCCCTCGCCGCGGTCGGCGGGCCGCTGCACCAGCGCGTGGATCCGGCCGCCGGGCCCCTCCACCCACGCGTCCTCCACCGGGACCGAGCCGGGCGGACGGAAGCCCGGCGGCTCCAACACGACCCCGCCCGCCGTCGACCGCACCGCCGGGGGCTCGGCCGCCGACGACCACTGGTACTCGACCGTGCCGTCCGGCCGGGCCGTCGCCCCCGAGACCGTCCCCGGCGGAGTCTCCACCCGGGTCAGCTCCCGCGCCGCCAGGTCGTAGCGCCACAGCTCGCTGCGGGCCTCGAAGCCGTGCTCGACGAGGAGGGCCGAGCCGTCCGGATACCACTCGGCGGCCACGTCGCCCGGCAGGTCGAGCGCCAGGTCCGTCTCGGCGCCCGTGGCCACGTCCCACACCATCGGCTCCCAGCGGCCGCGCCGCTGGTGCCCCACCAGCAGCCGGGTGTCGCCCGGGACCGGCGCGAAGCCGAGGACCTCCAGGCCCAGCTCCTCGGTGCCGCCCCGCGAGTCGTCGAGCTCCGCGACGGTCCGGCCGTCGAGGGTGACCACCCGCAGGGAGGAGTGCATGGCGTCGCCGTGCTCGGTGTGCTCGATCGCGAGGAGCGTCCCGTCCCGAGACAGGTCGCCCACCCCGGCCGACTCGCGGTGCCGGTAGATCTCCACCGGTTCGCCGCCCGGCCGCACCACGTGGATCGTCGAGCCGTCCTCGTCGGTGGACCGGCCGACGACCGCCGTGCCGTCCCGGCCGAGCGCCAGGCCGGCCGGGTACGCCGGCTCCAGGCCGGGGACGGCCGGCTCGTCGGGGCCGCCCGCGAACGGCTGGCGCACCCAGACGCCGAACTCGTCGCCGTCGGTGTCGCGGAACCACCAGATCCACTCCCCGTCGGGGGAGAGCGTGCCGTCGGTGGTGCCGTGCGGGCGGTCCGTCGCCTGCCGCTGCGCGCCGGTGGCCCGGTCCCACGCGTACAGCTCGTAGGTGCCCGTCGCGTTCGACACGAACAGCGAGCGGTCGGGGGCGTCCTGCGCCCACTCGGGCAGTCCGACGCGCGGCGCCCGGAAGCGCTTCTCCCAGTCGGGCATGGACGGGGCCGGCGGGGCCGTGTTGTCAGTCATGCCCCTATGTAAGCCGATCGGCCTCGCGCACCGATGGGCCGCGGTCGGTGGCGGCCGCGGCCCGCGGGGATGCCGCGGGCCGCGAAGCGGAGGACAGTGGAGGGCGTACGCACGCCTCCGGCGAGACCCCGGCGACCTGAGGAGGACGGCCATGGCCAAGAAGGAGCGCGCCGGCGCGGCGCAGGCCGCGGAGCGCCAGCGGGAGCGGGCGAAGAACACCGCGGCGGAAGCCCGCGCGAAGTCCGCCGCCCGCGACGCCCAGTACCTGTCGGCGAAGACCCGCGGCATGCAGCAGAAGGCCCAGGCCAAACGCGGCTGAACCGCCCCCGCCGGCCGGGCGCGGGCCTAGGGTGTGCCCATGCGGATGACCGTGCGCGGCGCCAGGCTGCCGGAGGCCGGCGGCACCAAGGTGCGCCCCGGGCTGTACGACGTCCACGTCGGGGACGACGGGCGGATCGCCCGCATCCGGCCCCACGGTGCTCACGAGGCCCGCGGCTCCGCGCCGCCCGCCGCCGTCCGCGTCGATGCGGACGGCGGGCTGCTCAGCGCCCCCTTCGTCGAGCCGCACATCCACCTCGACACCGCCCTGACCGCCGGCGACCCGCGGCCCAACACCTCCGGCACCCTCTGGGAGGGCATCGCCTGCTGGAGCGCCCGCAAACGCACCCTGACCAGGGAGGACGTCCTCGCCCGCGCCACCCGGGTGCTGCGCTGGCAGGCGGCACAGGGCGTCCTCCACGTCCGGACGCACTGCGACACCACCGACCCGGCGCTGACCGCCCTGGAGGCGCTGCTGGAGCTCCGCGACCGCGTCCGCGACTTCATGACCCTCCAGATCACCGCCTTCCCCCAGGAGGGCATCGTCTCCTTCCCCGGCGGGGAGGCCCTGCTCCGCGAGGCCGTCGCCCGAGGGGCGGACGTCGTCGGCGCCATCCCGCACTACGAGGACACCCGCGAGGACGGCGTCGCCTCCCTCGGCATCGCCTTCGCCCTCGCCGAGGAGCACGGCCTGCGCGTCGACGCGCACTGCGACGAGATCGACGACGAGCACTCGCGGTTCGTGGAGGTGCTGGCCGCGCAGGCCCTGCGCACCGGGCTCCGCGACCGGGCGACCGCCTCGCACACCACCGCCATGGGCTCGTACGGAGGCGCGTACAGCCTCAAACTCCAAGGGCTCCTGGCCCGTTCCGGCATCAACCTGGTCGCCAACCCCTTCGCCAACCTCAACCTCCAGGGCCGCTTCGACGCCTATCCCAAGCGGCGCGGCCTCACCCAGGTCAAGGAGATGCTGGCCGCCGGGGTGAACGTCGCGTTCGGCCACGACGACGTGATGGACCCGTGGAACGCGCTCGGCACCGGCAACCCCCTCCAGACCGCCCTCGTCGGCCTGTACGCCGCCCAGCTGACCGGCGCCGCCGAGATCCCGGAGGCGTTCGCGATGGTCACCTCCCGCGCCGCCCGCGTCCTCGGCCTGACGGACGCCGAGTACGGCATCGCGGAGGGCGGCCCCGGCTCCTTCGTCCTGCTCCCCGCCCCCACCCCGCAGGAGGCGCTCCGCCGCCAGGTCCGGCCCCGCCTCGTCGCCGCGCACGGCAGGGTCGTCGCCGAGGCCCCGCCGGCGCCGGCGCTGCTGTCCTGGCCGCCCGGCGCCCCGCCCGAGGAGGTGGACTTCGGCCGCGACTAGGGTGAACCTCCATGAGGACATGGACACGTGACACCGCATCGGCCCGTGCGGCGCTGGAGATCGCGGCCGAGTACGCCGACGCCACGCTGCTGAACCACTCCCTCCGCTCGTACGCCTTCGGCGCCGAGTACGCGGCCGTCCACGGCCTCTCCTACGACGAGGACCTCTTCTACGTCAGCGCGCTCCTCCACGACCTGGGCCTGACCGCCCCGTTCGACAGCCACACCCTCCCCTTCGAGGAGGCCGGCGGGCACGTCGCCCGCGTCCTGACGGCCGGGCTCGGCTGGCCCGCCGAGCGGCGCGCCCGCGCCGAGGAGGTGATCGTCCGGCACATGCGGGACGACGTCACCGCAGGCGAGGACGTCGAGAGCCACCTCCTCCAGGTCGGCACCAGCGCCGACGTGTCCGGCCTGCGCGTCGCCGAGTTCGACCCGGCGTTCACCGGCGCCCTGCTCGCCGCCCACCCGCGGCTCGGCTTCGGCGGGGCCTTCACCGCTCTCGTCCGCGACCAGGCCGCACGCAAGCCCGACTGCGCGGCCGCCGCCTGGATCGCCTCGGGCGGAGCCGGACGCGCCGCCTCCAATCCCCTGGACGGGCCGCAGCGGCGGGGCTGACCCGTGCCGGCCCGCGGCGCCGGTAGCCTCTCGCGCATGTCGTGGGACGAGGACGGAACACCGCACCCGCTCGCGCGGCGCCGCTCCGGCCGCAGCGAACAGGAACCGGACCGGCTGCCGGAGGTCCGCGAACTGGAGGCGCTCGGCTGGGAGCCCGCCCCCGAGGAGGCGGTCTGGGTGTTCCTCCCGTACGTGTGGCCGCCCGCCGACCGCACCTGGATCCCCGACCGGTCCACCCACTGGGCCGTCGACACCGTCCTCGACGGGCACGGCCACATCACCGACGTCCGCGCCGAACCGCTGGCCGGCCCGGACCTCCGCGGCCTCGACCGCGAGAGCGACGAAGCCGTCGCCGCACTCGGACTGCCGCCCCGGCCCCCCGGCCGGCTCTGGCTGCTGCGGCCCGTGGGGGGCTTCGCCGGCGTCGCGGCCGTCCTGGACCACCTGCGCGGGGTGGCCGCCGGGCGCGGCGTCGATCCCGCGGCGACGGCCGCGTTCATGGAGCTGGTCCGCGCCGAACTGGCGGACCTGGCCGCGGCGGACTGAGGCGCCGGACGGCGCCAGGCGCCCCGCGGATCACGCGCACAGCACCGGCACGTACTGCACGAGGTTGTTCCCGAAGCCGCCGCGGTTCCACGGCTGCTCCAGCGGCTGGACGCGCCCGGTGGCGTCCGCGGCCCGCGCCGCGAGCACGTACCGCCCGGGAGCCGCCTCCCAGTCGGCGTGCCAGCCCTGCCAGGCGCAGCGCTCCCCACCCGGCGCCGCCACGTCCGCGTCCGCCCAGGTCAGCCCGCCGTCGGTGCTCACCTCGACCCGGGTGACCGGCCCGAAGCCCGACCAGGCTCGGCCCTCCAGCCGCACCGGGCCCGGCCGCACGACGCGGGTGCGCGACATGAAGTCGGGGAAGCCGGGCGGTACGAGGAGGGCGCGCGGGGCGATCCGCGTGACCGGCTCGCCCGCCTCGTCCGGCGCCCGCCGGTACCGGTAGGCGACCGCCTGCTGGAAGCCGGTGAACGGCCGCGCGACCAGGGTGACCGCCCTCAGCCACTTCACGTGCGCCATCCCGTACCAGCCGGGGACGACCAGCCGCAGCGGGTGCCCGTGCTGCGGCGGCAGCGGCCCGCCGTTCATGGCGTACGCGAGCAGTACGCCCGGGTCGTCGCCGGTGGCGGCGCCGAGCGGCAGGCTGCGCTGGTAGTCCTGCTCGACACCGCGCTCGATGCCGTGGTCGGCGCCGGTGAAGACGGCCTCGACGGCGCCCGGGCGGACCCCGGCGGCGTCGAGGACGGTGCGCAGCGGGACCCCCGTCCAGTCGGCCGTGCCCACCGCCTCGACGAGCCACGGCTGGCTGACCGGCCGCGGCTCCAGCCTGGCCCGCCCGTTGCCCGCGCACTCCATGGTGACGCGGCGGGTGACGGAGGGGAGCGCGCGCAGCTCCGCCAGGTCCAGCTCCAGCGGCGTGCGGACCAGGCCGTCCACGGTGAGCCGCCAAGCGCCGGCGTCCGCGGCGGGGATGTCGTAGTGGACGAGTACGTAGTGCAGGCCGGGCGGGGTGACCTCGTAGCGGAGCGCCTCCAGCGGCATCCCGTGGTTGCGGGCGGCGAGGGCCAGTTCGTCCGCGCCGATCCCCTCGCCCGGCCCGGCGATCCGGGGCGGCCCGCTCACGTCCGCGGGCGACGGCGTGTCCATGCCCCCATCGTCTCCCCGGCCCCGGCCGGACGCCCGCGGGAGCCGGGGCCTACGCTGCCGGCATGCGCGTACGCCTGCACCAGATCGTCGTGGACTGCCGGGAGCCGGGGGAGCTCGTGCGCTTCTGGGCGGAGCTCTTCGGGGTCGAGCCCGTGGAGCGGGCCCGCGGATGGTTTCACGTGAAACTGCCCGGGGTCGCGCGGCTCGCCTTCCAGCCGGTCCCGGAGGGCAAGTCGGTGAAGAACCGGCTGCACCTGGACCTGGCGGTCGACGACCTCCCGGCGGCGGTGGCCCGCGCCGTCGCCCTGGGGGCCGCCCCGGTCGGCGGGACGATCACCGACGACCAGGGCTCCTTCCAGACGATGCGCGACCCGGAGGGCAACGAGTTCTGCTTCGTGACGGACTGACGCGCGAGCCCTACAGCACGTCCCCCGGAATGCCCTCATAGGCGCGGCGCAGCTCGCCCACGACAGGATGTGCGGGGTCCAACGCCACCCCGTCGACGAGGCTCACGGCCCGGACCCCGACGGCCGCGTTCGTGGCGAACGCGGCCTCCATGCCCGTGAGGTCCGCGAGCCGCACGGTCGCCGAACCGTACGGGTGGACCTGTTTGAGCAGCCGCATCGTCACCCCGTCGAGGCACTCGCCGTCCGGCCACACCACCCGGCTGCCGTCGAAGAAGCCGATGTTCCAGGTGGGGCCCTCGGCGACGGCCTGCCCGAGGTCCGTGAACAGCGCGTCGTCGAAGCCTGCCGCCTGTGCCTGCCGCCGCCGGTACAGCCCGCCGAACAGGCCGACGCCCTTCACGCGGGGCAGGTCCCGTGCGTACGCCACCGACCGCACCCGCAGCGGGGGCGGCGCGGACCTGCCGGCGGGCCGGGAGGTCACGAGGACGTGCGGGTCGCCGGCGGCCACGGGCCGGCCGAGGTCGAGCCCCGGATCGAAGACGGTGACCCGCACCGTGACCGCCCCGGATGCGGGCACGGCCCGCCGCGCCAACTCCCGTACGCGCCCGGTGTCGAGAGCCGTCCCGAACAGCAGCCGGCAGTCCTCTCGAAGCCGCTCCAGATGCAGCCCGAGCCCCCGCACCCGCCCGTCCTCGACCCGCATGGTCGTGAAGTGCCCGTAGTTGACGAGCGCGAGCGCCTGCAACTCCCCCGCCCGAACGGGCTCCCCATTCAGTTCAGCCATGGGCCCACACTGCCAGGAGGTCTGCTCCCCTTTCTCACCGGCTGTCGCACCCGATGCCGTCTCCGTCCCGGTCGAGCCGGTGGGGATCGGCGTCCCCCACCCACACGGGCCCGTCCAGATCGGAGCAGTCCACATCCGGCACGCCGGCCGGCGGCCCCGGCGGCAGCCCGGCCGGCGCGGCGGGCGCGTCGGGCGGCCGGGGCGCCGGGGAGGAGGCCGGCCGGGGCGCGGGGGAGGAAGCGCAGCCGGACCACAGCCCTGCCCCGGCCCGCCGCGCCGCATCGGCGGCCGCGGCGATCTGCGGATGCCGGGCCCGGTTCGGCGGATGGAGCTCACCCACGGCATGCCCGCCGCGAGCCAGGGCCTCGTTGACGAAGACGCCCCGGGCATTCCACACGTACAGCAGGTGGCGGCCGTAGCGGTCCTTCGGCTCGGTGTCGGACTCGACCCGCACCGCGGAACCCGTCGGCAGCAGCTCCCGCAGCCGGGCGGTGGAGTCGCCGGCGAAGCAGGAGCCCACCTCGGGCGCATCCACCCCCAGCAGCCTCACCCGCACCAGGCTGCCGGACCGCCGGAGCTCCACGGTGTCCCCGTCCACCACCCGCACGACCACGCTCGCGACCTCCCGCGCCGCGGACGCACTCGCCGCGGAGGCACTCGCCGCAGAGGTGCCGGGCCCGGAGGCGCTCGGCCGGGGCAGTCCGGTGGCGGGAGCGTCCGACAGCCGCCGAGCCTCCCGCGGCGACTCCCGCTCCCCGGCGAGATGCCCGATCACGGCCAATCCGACGAACGCGGCAAGGACCCCGCACCCGCAC